>NZ_JAPEMB010000002.1 GCF_026343125.1 Streptomyces sp. NBC_00094
CCACCGGCCCGTTCCGAGAGGGCACAGCGAACAGATCGAGGTCGACAGCGAGACGGAGCCAGTGACCGTGAAACTCGGCGTGTGGGCATCGAACACCAAATCGAGGAGGGACCGGCTGGACGCTGACCAGCTCGCCGCCCTCGCGAAGCTCGGCATGGACTGGGCTGACCAAGGCACGCACGGCTGTCCGTAGTGGGCGGCCGGTGCTCACTGCCTGTCTCGGGGCGGGAAGAATCCCTGGCGTTCCGAACCGTCCACGCTAAATGCGTGGACGGTGGCACGCCCCCTGATGCCCGCTGGCGGTGTCGGGTTCTCGATCACGATGACTTGGCCCGGCGGGTTCTCCAGGAGGTCGCGGTAGAAGTTCTCGGCGACGTCGGCGGTCATCAGCTCGGGACGGTCCTCGTGCGGGTCTTCGGGCCGGCGGTAGGTGAGGACCGGCGTGTCCAGCACGACGAAGCCCGGGTGGATCAGGTCGCGGGCTGTGTTCCGGCGCGCGAGTGATACTGCGAAGGCGGCGTGGAGGATGGAACGCATACCCCTGCCGCGGCTCTTTCGCGGCTGTCCGTCAACGGAGAGCTCGGCAGCCGTCGGGTCATAGCGGACGCGATTGTTCCCTGGAACATGCCAAGCTTCCAAGGTCTCATGAATCATGCGCTCGAAGTCGGCGATGTCGGCGGCAGGAATGCCGTCGGGACGGGCAGCCGGCAGAGCAGGAGCCACGGTGGACAGCGATGCCTTGAGGTCTTCGAGCTGCTCGATCTGACCGTGCAGGGCAAGCTCGCTTTCGACCCGTGAACGGGCGTTCAGCAGTTCGGTGGCGTCCATGTCGACCGGCTGCATCCGTTGATCGAGTGCGCGGAGCTCCGCAGCGTTGTGCGCGAGCTCTTCGTCTCGGGCGGCGCGGGCCGACTCTATGTCCGCTGCCTGCTCTTCCAGATCTTCGATCATGAGGAGCAGGTCGCTGAGCAGGTCGGTTGTTTTTCGGGTCTCCGCAGATACAGACGCTGCCAGCTGGGTGCTCTCGGCGACGTGGTGCTCCAGGTGCTGGTGCTGAGGCTCGGCGCCGCAGAAGACGCAGGTCCCGGTCTGGAAATAGCCCAGGAGGGTTCCGGCCTCACCAACCATCTGGAGCCGGGCCAAGTCCGACTCGTACTGCTCCTTCAGCAGAGCGAATCGCGCAAGCAGTTGCTGGACCTCGTCGCCCCGCTGCTGGGCCGCGAGGTCAATCTCTTCCAGGCCCCGGCGGTCACGCAGAAGGCTGGTGCGGACTTCAGCAAGTTCGACGGCGGCGGCGGTCACCTCGCCAAGGGCCGCCTGCAGGCGGCCGAGCCGCTCCCGCAGTTGCGACTGGTTCGCCTCCATCGTGAGCTTCCCTCGGCTCTCATCGATCAGGTGGTCGATGACCGCGATCTTCCCCTTGCCGAACTGCTTCTCCAGATTGCTGGGCGCCGCAGGGCGCTCCGGCTCCTCCTCTCCGCTGAGGAGGAGTTTGAAGACCGACTTCTCCCTGGTCTCATTCAGCGGATTTCGAGTGCCGAGTACCGGAGAGTGCTGGTCTGCCATACGGGTGTCGTTGACGACGGCCAGGCGCGCGAGGTCCCGAAAATTTAGCGGCAGCACGTTGCCACGGCCGCTCTGGAGGATCCGCCGGCCGTCGATCCCCAGCACGGTCAGCAGGTAGCGGGAGATGTTCTTCTGCGACTTTGCGTTGTGCTTCGACTTGAGGGTCTCGTCGGCTGGCTCCGATGGCACCTCTCGGAGATCGTGGTTGAACACCTCGATGGTGTCGCCGCCGATGGCCCGGGACAGGGTGAGGCTGCGACTGAGGCTGATCCTTTGGAGTGGACACCCTGACAATGGATCTTGATGGTCCAGGGAGGGATGTCCAGGTGGGACGCAGGTCTCCGTATCCGGAGGAGTTCAGGAAGGACGCGGTCGCGCTCTACCGTGCCGCCGCCGGGAAGAGGACCTACGCGGCGGTGGCCGCGGATCTCGGCATCACCGCGGAGTCGCTGCGGACGTGGGTGCGCAAGGACGAGGCCCAGGCCGTGCCCGGACGCCGTGACACGGGTGGCGAGGCGGAGGAGCTGGCCCGGCTGAGGGCGGAGAACGCCCGGCTGCTGAAGGCCGAGAAAGAGTGGCACCTCGAGCGCGAGATCCTGCGCCGGGCGGCCGCGTATTTCGCTCGGGAGGTGAAGTGAGCCCTCGCCGCTGGGACTTCATCTCCGACAACCGCGCCGACTTCGGCGTCAAGCGGATCTGCCGGGTGCTCGGGGCCTCCCGCGCCGGCTTCTACCGCCATCTGGCCACCGGGCAGGCCCGCGCCGAGCGCCAGGCAGAGGAGAAGCGGACCGTGGCCGAGATCCGCGCCATCCACGCCGAGCACGATGGCGCCTATGGTGCCCCGCGCGTCCATGCCGAGCTGCGGGCGAGAGGACGGCGGATCAACCGCAAACGCGTGACCCGGCTGATGCGGGTCAACCACATCGTCGGCCGGCACCTGCGGAAGAAGAAGCGGACGACGATCGCGGACAAGGCCGCGCCGCCCGTGCCGGACCTGGTGATGCGCGACTTCACAGCCGACACCCTCAACACCAGGTGGTGCGGCGACATCACCTACATAGCCGTCGGCACGACCTGGCTCTATCTCGCCACGGTGATCGACATCTGCTCGAGGCGCGTGGTGGGCTGGTCAATCGCCGATCACATGCGGACCTCGCTGGTCACCGACGCGATCGAGATGGCCGTGGCCGCCCGCTGCGGCCGGGTGGACGGCGTCGTCTTCCACACCGACAGGGGTGCCCAGTACAACGCGGCCGCCTTCGCCGACGTCTGCCGCCGGCACGGCATCCGCCGCAGCATGGGCCGGATCGGCTCGAGCTACGACAATGCCCTGGCCGAGTCGTTCTTCCAGGGCCTCAAACGAGAACTGCTTCACGGAAGACGCTGGACCTCGAAGGCGCAGACACGGCTTGAGGTGTTCCGCTGGCTGTCGTACTACAACAGGCGCCGTCGGCATTCCGCTCTCGGATACCTCACACCAGCCGAGTTCGAACAACAACTGATCACGTCACGTACGCTGTCACTCGCCGCATGAAACCCGGTGTCCACTCCCCGGGATCAACCTCAGACGACATGCTGGTCCAGTTCCGTAGTCAGGCGTGTCTTGCCCACGCCCGGGACACCAACCAACACCGTGTCGTGGCCGGCCCTGACCTCAGCGGTGAGCGCTTCGAGCGAGCCCTCCCGTCCCACGAGAGGAATCGTGACGGCATCGTCGTCCAGCATTTCAAGTGGGTCGTCGAACAAGGCACCAGGTTCTGCGGCAATGCGCAGGAGGTTCCAGCGCCATGCCCTCTCATACACCAGCCTGCTGGCGAACCACTCCTGGCCGTAGATCTCAGGCGCGGGCAGCTGTTGCTTCTCGCACAGCTGGTGCATGGCCCTTCGTGTCTTCGCGTCGATGGCGTTGGAGCAGGCCACCACGACCAGGTCTACTCTCAGGCCCTCCTCGCGCATCCGCTTCAGGCCGTTGCGCAGATTTGCCACAGGGTCGCCTGTCGTGACGAGGAGACGTCCACGGGCGTCCACATCACTGCTGCCATCGGTGAAGGGGAGATAGATGTCGGCGTCGCGGCCGAAGTCATGACCGCCCTCGACTGCTGCCAGCCCTGGGTAGCGTGCTTGCAGGAGCGCGCACGCGCACCGCTCGAACTCGGTGGGATGAATGACCTGCTCACTGAGTGCCTGTCGCACCCGCGCCACGAGATCCACAGGAACTCATGCTACGTGAGGCAGTGGTCCAGCTGTCCGGCTTCCACTGAGTGTGAAACCCCAAGTGGCCATAACAGTGGCGACAAGGGCTGGCGGGCCGAGGCAGAACACCAGCCACTCCGAAGGGAGCTCCTGGGCGGCTTGCCTGTAGGCGGCGTGGCGCGCCAGGTGGTCGGCGATGGCGGTCAAGACGCCCGGAAGGAGAACCGCCAGGGCCAGGTTCATCATCTCTCTGGAGCACATCTCCACCACGCCGCCGTGGGTTGCCCCAGGCCTGTGCCCCAGACGCCGGTCAGTCCGCGGTTCCTCCAGACAGGCCAGTACAGAACGGAGATAGACAGAGCCGATGCCGGCGTCACGGAAGTCCCGGGCCCAGATGATCGCACGCCGCATGCCTGTTGGGTGCAATTCAGCTCCTCCGCTAAGGGCTGTCCCGTAATCCCCGGCGGGCGCGCGGCGTCAGCTACGGCGCCTCGCCGCGTTGTCGGAACGTCCGCATACATCCAGTATGCGGACGCCCCTCCGCCTTGCGATGCACCGCATCTGACGCCGCGCGCTGATCCACCGGGGATTACGGGACAGCCCTGAGGTCCTCGCCACCGCCATCCTCGACCGGCTCCTCCACCACTGCGAAGTGATCTCCATCAACGGCCCCAGCTACCGGCTCAAGAACCGCCTCAAGGCCATCGAGCGGGACAACGACGTGGCCTGACGACCCACGTTGTTTCCGGCGGCCAAGCACTTGATCAGTTGTTGACCGCCCGCTGGAAGATCTCGGAGAACTCACCGTTCTCGATCAGTCCGGCGATCACGTCGGTCATGTTGTCGATGCCGGGATCCCTGACGATCAGGCCGTCCGAGACCCAGAAGTACCGGCCGCCGAGGGCCTCGTCGGTTCCTGCCCAGAGTTTCATCAGGCGCTCGACTTCCGCGACGGTGAACACGGTCGCGGTCCAACGAGATCCATCCTTCAGAGTCACGAAGACATCGACGTTGCAGACCTCGCCCAAGTCCTCGCCGTCGCTGGGCAGGAACGACGCCTGGAAGTCCTGCATGCGGACCCGATACCAGGGCTCGTCCCACCCTCGCTCGATCGGTTCAGACGATGTGCTGTGGCTCATCGCGCGAGTGTCCCTGGTCGGGGCATCGATCTCAACCGAGATCCTCTGCCGTGCTGCTGCCCACGGTCAGAGCTGGGGACGTTCGTCCGTACGCAACTGGGGAGAAAAGTCCGTACGCCGACAGCCATTGCAGGGAGCCGCCCCGATGGCGGTGTTCGAGGCCATCGAGGCCGAGACCCTGCTGCCGCTGCCGCCCACTGCGTTCGTGCTGGCCCGCTGGTCGACGGCGGTGGTCGGGCCGGACATCCACGTCAAGGTCGGCCGCACCCTCTACTCGGTGCCCTGGAAACTGATCGGCCGCAGGGTCGACGTCCGCTCGACCGCCACGATGGTGCAGGTCTTCCTCGACGGCGACCTGGTCAAGACCCACGTGGCACTTGAGCAGGGAAAACGCACCGACAGGAGCGACTACCCGCCGGAGAAGATCGCCTTCCAGATGCGCACGCCGGTCTGGTGCCGGACCCAGGCATCCGAGGTCGGTGACGCCTGCCGGACCGTGGTCGACCAGCTGCTGGAGGTCAACGCGCTCTACCGGCTCCGCGCCGCCCAGGGGATCCTCGGTCTGAAGAAGAAGTACGGCGACGCGAGGCTGGAGGCCGCCTGCGCGAGGGCCATCACGGTCGGTGACCCGTCCTACCGGACCATCAAGGGCATCCTGATCGCCGGCACCGAGACCGATCCGGAGCCCGAATCGAGCGGGGACGCGGGAGCCGCGGCCTTTCTCCACGGGCCCAAGCGGCTGTTCGCCTCCGTCGCCCCGTCCGAGACGGCGGATGAGCTCCACGACGACCAGGTCCACGGCGAAGCTGAGGGAAGCATCTGATGAGCGTGATGGATTCTGCCCTGCGTGAGTCGCTGAAGTCGCTGCGGCTCTCGGGGATGCTAGAAACCCTCGATGCCCGCCTGGCCCAGGCCCACGGCGGCGAGCTCGGGCACCTCGACTTCCTTCAGGTCCTCTGCCAGGACGAGATCACCCGCCGTGAGACCGTCGCCTTCCAACGCCGCCTGACGCGGGCGAAGTTCGAGCAGCAGGTCACCCTGGAGGAGTTCAACTTCACCGCCTCCTCGAAGCTCCCGGCCGCCCAGATCCGCGACCTCGGGGCCCTGCGCTGGCTCCACTCCGGCGAGTCGGTCATCCTCTTCGGTCCGGTCGGGGTCGGGAAGACACACGTCGCCCAGGCCCTCGGTCACCTCGCGGTCCGCCAGGGCGCCCACGTCCGCTTCGCCAAGACCAGCCGGATCCTCGCGGACCTCGCCGGCGGCCACGCGGACCGCACCTGGGACAAACGGATCCGTGAACTGGTACGGCCCGACGTGCTCATCCTCGACGACTTCGCCATGCGCCAGCTCGGCGCGTCCCAGGCCGATGACCTCTACGAGCTGGTCAGCGAACGGCAGGGCAGGTCCCTGATCATCACCAGCAACCGAGCGCCCAGCGACTGGTATCCGCTCTTCCCCAACCCCGTGGTCGCCGAATCGCTGCTGGACCGGCTGATCAACACCAGCCATCAGGTGATCATGAACGGCCCCAGCTACCGGCCGAACAAGCGCCCCAGGAACCCCACCGACAAGCCCGCAGGCAAATGATTCCGTTCAGTCCCACCAGTTGAACATCAGCTCGCCGACCGTGCTGGGGCGCCAGTAGCCCACTTGTTCCAGTTCTTCTTCGGCGAGCTCACTGGTGTCAGCCGAGGCCAACGGGATGCCCAGTTCATCGACGTCCAGCAGCCGGAAGCCGCCCGTCTCAAACGCGGCCGCCCATGCCGGCGGAGGTGTGAAGTCCGGCAGGGGCGCTCCAGCCTGCGGCGGGCTCGCCACAAAGGCGACAACCGGGAGCACCTCGTGGCACAAGACCGTTGACGAACCGGACGGCGTGGTGATCAGAGCCGTATGGAAGCTCGGCGTGGCTCCGGCCGGGGTCACTTCGCCGACCGTGCCACGAATCGATCGGGCCACAGCATGGCAGGCAGTCCTGAAGGCCACGACGTCCGCCCGCGGCAACGGGTCATCGCTATGCCCCCAGAACCCGGTGGCGCCTCGCGCGACACGATTCAACGCACGACTCAACTTTCATTCTGGCCGTCAGATCTGCTGCCAAGGGTGCCACGCGACCCAGCCGAGTGATCACCTGCCCGTTCTGCCCCCCATCAGAACCATCTCCTGAGTGGCTCGCTCAGCCGCGAGGGTGGGGAATTACGTGAACTTACCCCTGGGGAATAACGCGATCGTCCACAGCAGGGCCTGCAGGATGTTCCACAGGCCGCCGAAGCTGGTGCCGGCCAGGATGTCGTGGGCGCTGGCGCCGTCGGGCAGGTAGACGGGGATGACGAGGGTGGCTTTCTTGCCCTCGCCGGGCTGCTGGCGCAAGGCGCGGCCGATGGACTGGATGGCGTCGATGACGCTTCGGCGGGCGGCGGCGAAGACGACGGCGTCGATGGCGGGGATGTCGACGCCTTCGTTGAGGACGCGGACGTTGCTGAGGACCGCGCGCCGGCTGGTTGCGTCGAAGTCCTGGAGCAGCCGTCGGCGTTGCCAGGTTTTCTGTGTGCTGTCGACGGCGTGGGACCACAGGTCGGGGATTCTCAGGTCGCCGGTCAGCTGGCCGACGGTGCCGGGAAGGGCCTTGGCGAAGGCGTGGGCGGCGGCAATGCGGTTGTGGAAGACCAGGACGCGCCGCAGGTCGTGGTCGGCGATGGCGCGCAGTACCGCGACGTGGAGGGCCGCGGTGCGCAGTCCGTTGTGGTGGCTGGTGCCTGCGGGTGGTGCGGTGAGGATGGTGCGCAGGTCCGTGTCTTCGATGACGGGCATGACGACGCGGTAGTCGGCGAGGATTCCGCGTTCGATGGCGTCGGCCATGCCGAGGCGGTAGACGGTGGGGCCGAAGATGTCGACGCGGTCCATGGTGGCGTCGGGCATGGACTCGAACAGAGAAGAGAGGCCGTTCGCCGGTGCCGGGGTGCGGAAGATGCGCGGGGTGGCGGTCATGTAGAGGCGGAGTTTCGCCGGGATCTGGGCGTCGTCGTGGATGACGCCCCATCCTTTGTCTGAGCGTCTCGTGGCGCGGTGGGCCTCGTCGATCACTGCCAGGTCCCACGCCGGTATCCGGTACTGCTCATGGATGTGACGGATGCGGGGCAGTGGCTTCGTAGGTGTAAGGCGAGAGCGTTTGATGCCGAGTTTGGGCAGCAGATGGTGATCAAGAAGGCCAGGAATGTTGCTGACATCCGAGAGCACCTGGTCGGCGTGTCGGGGCAGTCCGAGGACCGGTTAGCCGGACGGATATCGTCCTGGCATGACACATAGGTTTGATCTTGCTGCGTCTCTCGCCAGAGGCGTCGAAGACCGCAGCGGCGCGTGGAGTTTCATCCAGGACTTCTCTGTCCATTGGGCCAGCGCCCTGAAGACCGGCGACGGGTGGACCGAGGCTGACCTGGCCGCGGCGGAGGAGAGGCTGGGTGTCCAACTGCCGGCCGCGCTGCGCGAGGCGTACCTGCTGTTCGGGCGCCGTCGGGACCTCACCAGCAACCACGATGTGCTGCTCGGCCCGGCAGAGCTGTATGTGGATGACGCGAAGGAGGCCCTGGTCTTCCGGCACGAGAACCAGGGAGCCGCCTCCTGGGGCATCCCTCTCGACAGCCTCCAGGATGACGACCCGGCGGTGTTCATCCGGTCCGACTTGGCAGACAAGTCCGCCGAGCGGTGGGAGGGCTGGCTGGAGCGTCTCTCCCTTTGCTTCGTCGAGATCGTTCTGTCCGAGTGCGTGCAGGCCGACGGAGAGTTCTGCGACTTCCTTGACCCGGATCACGACAGCATCGAGCTGCTGGAGCAGAACTGCGTGCAACTGCCGTTCCCGGCCTATCCCATCTGCGAGGAAGAGCACCCGACTCGCTGGTTCCTGGGCCAGGACGTCCTTCTGCGCGACGACGACGGCATGGCCGTCCTGGCTCGTGCCCGGACGCCGGAAGACCTCGACCGCATTCGTGACCTGATTCCAGGCGACTGGCTCAACGACTACCGCTGAACGCGCCCAAGGCTTCCGTCGGCCGCGCTTCCCGCGTCGACGTCAGCCCAGGGATTGCTGTTCGGCGCGGGCTCGGGTGGTGGCGAGGCGGTAGGAGTCAGTCCCAGTCTCGATGATGTTGCCGCCGAAGGTGAGGCGGTCGACAATTGCAGCGCAGAGGCGGGGATCCGTGAAGGTCTTGGTCCAGCCGGAGAACGACTCGTTCGAGGCGATGGCCACGCTGTTCTTCTCCTCGCGCTCTGTCAGAACCTGGAAGAGGAGCTCGGCGCCCCGCCGGTCGAGTTCCATGTAGCCGAGTTCGTCGATGCACAAAAGATCAACGCGGCCGTAGCGGGCGATGGTCTTGGTCAGCTGCTTCTCGTCGGCGGCCTCAACGAGCTCGTTGACCAGCTTCGTCGCCAGCACGTACTTGACCCGGTAGCCGGCCATCGCGGCTTCGGTGCCGAGCGCGATCAGCAGGTGGGACTTGCCGGTGCCGGAGTCGCCGATGAGGCAGAGCGGCAGGCTCTTCTTGATCCATTCGCACTTGGCAAGGGTGTGGATCAAGGCGGCGTCGATGTTCGGATTGGCGTCGAAGTCGAACTTGCGCAGCGACTTGTCGCGGGGGAACCCGGCCGCCTTGATCCGGCGCTCGGAGCGGCGACGTGCCCGGTCGTCACACTCGGCCAGCAGCAACTCGGCGAGGAAGCCGAGGTAGGACATCTGCTCGCGGCCAGCGGTCTCGGCGAGTTCGGGGAACTGGTTCCGGATGGTCGGCAGCCGCAGCATCCTGCATGCCTGGTCGACCGCGGCGGTGGCGGCCTGCTCGGTGAGTCCTCGCTGGCGGGGGAAGGTCACAGTCGTTCTCCTTCAGGGGGTGGGGCGGTCCGGCCGACGCAGTCGCAGCAGCTGGTCGTAGTGGGCGACCGAGGGAAGCGGCCGCTTGTCGGGTGGCAGGTGGGCCAGCCGACGTGAGGTCAGGAACGTAACGTTTGACCGGTCGACCGTGGGTGGCACGGGTTCCGCGAGGGCATAACTGTCCTCCTCAGCCGCCTTGCGGGCTTCCAGTGCGACGGCGTCCGCGGTGAGCGCGCCCGTCTTCAGGGCCGCCGCGAGGCCGGTGACCAGGTGTTCGTGGGGCAGGTGGCGGCCCAGCAGGAGGACCTCGATCAGCGCGCGGGTGCCGTCTCGCTCGCCGTGGGCCCTGACGGCCGCCGCCCACCAGGCGTCGTGGACCGGGGTGAACCTGCCTGCGGAACGGGCCTGGTCGAGCGCGGTCGCTCCTGGCAGGGCGCCGGGCTTGCGCACGAGCGCCTCCAGATAGTGATCCAGGTCGAGGCGGCAGCTGGCTTTGGCGATCAGCCGTTCGTGCCGGGCGACTTCCTCGCGGCCGTCGTAGACCACCAGCTCGGAGGCGTGCAGCATCGCGCGGACTGTCCTGCCGATCAGCCGGACCGGCACCGAGTAGCGGTTGGTGCGGACGCTGATCTGGCTGTAGCGGTCGACCCGCAAGGTGAAGAGCCGCCCCGTCTCGAACGGCTCGTCCGGCAGCGGGTCCAGAAGCGGCCGCTCGGCCGCGAAGTATTCGCCGATCGTCCGGGCCCGGGACCGGATCCGCCGGGCATCGTCGGCCTCGTCCCACCTTTCGATCATCTCGTTGAGCTCGGCGAGGGTGTCTACTTCCGGGACGGGGACAAGGTGGTTTCGACGGAACCAGCCGATCTGCCCCTCGACCCCGCCCTTCTCGTGGGCCCCACGGATTCCGGGCTGGCAGTAAAGAGCTTGCAGGCCGTAGTGCGAGCGGAACGCGGTCCACCGCTCGGCCTCGACCCGCTGCCGGGAGAAGCCCAGCACCTGGGCGACCGCGGCCCTAAGGTTGTCGTAGCGGACCTTCGAGGTCGGCACTCCGCCCAGCACGTTGAGAGCGTGGACGTGGCCCTCGAAGAACGCCTCCTGCCCGGCCGACGCGAAGATCCGGTGCACCGCCTTGCCCGAGTAAGACAGTCGGAACGCGAACAGGTAGCAGGTCACCAGCTCGCCGGCCAGCCGCACGGTCACGTCGCCGAAGTCGACCTCCGCCTCGGCTCCGGGCTTGTGGGTCTGCGGGACGAACGCCTCCACCACACCCCGGCCGGCCTCGATCCGGATCTCCTCACGGCGCGTTGCAACGTAGCCGCGGACCATCTGGTAAGAGATCTCGTCCGCGCCGTGCTCATCGAGCAGCCGCTCGAAGATCCGCTTCACCGTGTGCCGCTGCTTGCGCGGCGCGTCCAGGTCCGCCCGCAGCATCTCGTCGATCAACGGCTTGAACGGATCCAGCCGGGTCGCTCTCGGCGGAAGCGGCTTCCGCGGCTCGGGCCAGGCCGACGACAACGCCTTCTGCACCGTCAGAAACCCGACGCCGTACTTCCGCTGAAGGGCACGGCTCGACAGGCCCTGACGCGAATCACGGCGGATCGCCGCGTACAGATCGACCTTGGACTTCGGCAGCACCCGGGACCCCTCGTCGTGCAGAGCACAACCATGGTCCCGAAGCAAGCAGCCAGGTGCTCTCAAAACTCAGCGACATCACTCTCCCGTGGAAGAGGGCGCTCTTGGCGCCGGGCAACAGGCGCTCTCGTAACTCACTGACAAAGCCAGCTGGAGCGGGGTGAGGGGGCTGAGACGAGTGGCGACGAGGAAGAGCACGACGCGCCGCAAGGCATGGAGGACGCCGGAGCGTCTGCCGCGGCAGGCGCGGCTGATCGCGGGTGAGTCGACGGGGTCGTTCCTCGGCCGGCTCACGCAGCTCAATCACATGCCGCTGGACGACCTGATGGGCCTCGTCGGCGAGGGCGGCAAAGCGATGCAGCCGCGGTACACCGAGGTGTATCTCAACGCCGGCGCGCTCGATCGACTGGCGGCACTGACCGCACGCGGCCCGGAGGTCCTGCAGCGGACCTTGCCCAGCCTCCGGTCTCATCACCTGCTCGACGCGGGGCCGGGGCCAGTGTGGAAGTGGCCACAGTGGGAGGCAGAGAACGTCTTCCTGGTGCGGGCGTGCGATCTGTGTGCCATGGCCAAGCGGCATCCGTCGGATGTGTACCTGGTGTCGGTGACCCGGTGGAGGGTGTGCGCCCGGCACCACCGGTGGCTGGACAACCTCCGCGAGGACGGTACGACCTGGCTGCCGCTGCAGAACATGCCCGAGGTGGTCCGGGCACACTGTGACCGGATGAGGCTAGAACGCAGGCTCGGTGCCGGAGGGCGTGCCCTGTTCGCCGATGCCCTGCGCATCACGGCCTTGTGGTGGAACGTCCCCGCGCTGAGCCCTCCGGTGTGGGAAGCGCGTGGGCAGCTTCTGGGCGAGGAGGCCGGCGGAGACCTTCGTCTGGCGCCGCTCGTGTCCTACCCCGAGACCGTGCGACTGGCGTTGATGCTCGCGGCCCGGGAACGCCGTCGCATGCGAAGGGCCTGGAGCGTCGAACACGACAGGGCGTGGCTTGCTGCCGTGGGCGCCATGCTGGAGGAGTGGCAGATGCCCGCGGCTCTAGCGCTGGCGCCCGTGGAGATCTGGATGCAGCACCACAGCATGCCCCCGCTGCACCGGAGCGTCAGCCGGCCGGTGCAGGGCAAGTGGCGTCGGCTGCCCGCGCCGCTGCCTCACGAGGATGCGTCTTCGGGCATGCACCTGGAGCGGCTGACGTGCTTGCCGTGGCGGTTCGGCGACGAACCCCCGGAAGCGGACGAGACGATGGCCTGGTCCGTCGCGGGCCGTGCCTGATCGTACGGGTGCGGAAGGCCGGGGCGCTGAGGGTGCGCGTTGAACCGGCTCTCACACGGGGTCCTGCTCGGGGTCGGGCGCGGCCCAGATCGACACCATGGGGATGGGGTCGCTTGGCTGGGCGCCAGGACCCCAGCCACCGACGACGGTGACGCCCGGCGTGCTGGTCCGCGGACCGGGAAAGTAGCCGCAGCGAAGTCCGAAGAAGACCGGGGTGGGCAGACCCTTCCGGTCGAATCGGATGAGAGGGCCCGTAGCCAGCCAGGGGTACTTGGCTCGCATGGCCTCCTCATCGGTGCCGGAGAACAGGGCGACGTTCAGCTTGGACGTACCGCCCTCGCCGGGACCGGGCACGACGAGATCGAGATCCGGCGCCTGAGCGGAGGGGTTTTTGACCAGCGGCAGGCCTGAGAGGTCGAAGCAGGTGATGGAGGCGATGTGGCCGCCAGAGGGATCGTGGAGAGGGCGGCCCATCACGGCGGGGAGCCGGTTGTTCTTTGCTCGAGGCCCGATGTAGACGTGGGTCTGTCCACTGCCGTGCAGCGACATCTTCAGTTCGTCGAATTTTGCGTCCTTGTGGCGCTCCGCCTCGACGTTGACGCTCTGGTCTGGCGCCACGGCCGGGGTGACGGAGCCGTACGCGGTCCATCCCTCGCCCACGTACGGGCGTATGTAAAGACTCGCGTCGCCTGGGTTCGTCAGTCGTGCCCAGGACAAATGAGCGACCTGAGCGAAACCGTCGTCGTGGGCCGCGATGATGCGTACGGACTCGATGCCGTGGGCTGGGAGCCGGGCTGATGCGGTGGTCATGGGTGCACAACCTAATCCGCATTTCGTGGGGGTGGGGACCTGACGGATGTGTGTGGTGTCACCGGCAGGGGGTCCGCCGCGGGGTCGCGGCTGGGATCGGTGGCTGGAAAGAGGCTTGGAGCGCAGGGGGTCTGTACAGATGGCCGCTTGTGATCGGCTGCTGTCGGTGGGCTGGGATCATCAAGTGCACAGGTGTAGGGGAAGGGGCTGATGGCTTTGGCGGACGGTGTACGCCGGGCGAGCCGGTGGCAGGATGCGGTGCGGCTGCTGCTCCTGATCGATGCTTCGGCGAAGCCGGTGTCTGGGGACCTGTCAGCTCCTGCCACTGCGGTGGGGGTGGTGCGGACGCAGGTGCGTCTGCAGAAGCTGGATTTCTGGCTGCGGTATCCGGACTGCTCGTTCCATCAGGCTCCGAACCAATTGATTCACCTCTACGAGGTGCTGGAGTTCGAACGCCTCACGACGCCGGCGCAGCTCCTCCTGCGCGACGGCCCTCCGCTCTGCCCGCATGCCTCGCAAGTTCATGAAGGTGTTGAGCTGAGTCGCCAGAATGCCACCAACGAAGGCCACGGCCGTCCACCAAAGGGGCACCTCGTTCATGCTCGAAGTCTAGAGACGATCCCCTGACCTCATCGGCTGTGACACCGGGCCGTGTATCCCTGGTTCGTAGAAAGATCCCGGATCGGCAGGGCGTCAGTCGCAGGTACCGGACTGCAAACCACGTGCTAGCAAGGGACACCGGCGCTCCGCCTCTGCACGGTTCGATTGACCTCATCCGACGGAAATGCGAAGACAGGCTCTCCGCCTTCTTCGGGACCTGGCCGCGTGGGACACGGTCGAGTGCCGATGGACCATACCGATCACAGACTGTTGGTTTTGGCAACGAGGTCGGCAAGTACCTGCTGGCCGAGGTAGCGCGTGACAGCATGCGGTTCGGCAACGCCGTTGTTGACTGTTTCGTCGCGGATGAAGGGCGCGACGGATGCAAGTCCTGAGTGGGCGACGATGTCGCCGGCAGCTCGGAGGTTCACCCAGTCAACGCCCTCTGGCAGTTTCAGGGCGTCCTCGCATCCCAGTGAGCGGCGTACGGTCAGCCAGCTGAGTGGGGAACCGCAGGTGACGAGCGTGGTGAGGCCTTCTGGACCGGGGCCTATGTCCTGGCGGGTGAGCATGTCGTAGGCGATGACGCTGCCGAGGGAGTGCGCGATGACGAGGCGGGGGCCGGGGCGGTGAAGTTCGGCGCGGACTTCACCGCAAATACGCTCGCCAATGTCGTGGTGGAGATACCGGTACACCTGGCGTATGGGCTTGAGCAGACGGCGGCCCATGTCACGGCCGATGGTGCGGTCGGCGGCTGCGAGTGCCTGGGCAACGGGGCGTGGGGTGTAGGGGATGCCCAGGCCGAGGGTGTCTGTGGGAATGTCCTGGGGGTCGGTCCCGGGTGGGATGTATTCCGCGAGGGTGTTGAGGACGAAGGCCTCCTCCTCGTCGGTGAAAGGTTCGTTGTCCTCGACCAGCGGAGCACTGGTGGGTGAGCTCAGGTGCCGGCTCGGGGTGCGGAAGAGGTGCCCGTAGTAGGCGACGGTGAGTGGCGGGACGGGGCATGCGGGTCCGTGATGGGTCCGCAGGCCCTTGGTGAGGGCTGCGGACCAGTCGGCGGAGAGATTCGTGCTGGTGGTCTTGCCTTGCCAGATGCCGTGGATCCCCACGATGTGCATGCTTCGTCTCCCCCGACTCTGGGCCTGTACAGAAGATCTGTCGTGCGGGGATCGTAGCTGGGTGCTGGTCTGTGGGGGTGGTTAGGGTGCAGGGGCAAGGCGGTTCCCCGGGGTGAGACAGGTGTGGCGGTGCAGGGTCCTCGACAGCTGGTGATTGTTGCGGTGGATGACTACTTCACCGGAGATGAAGATTTCGCTGCCAGGATTCGTGGACAGGTGGAGACGGTCACGCAGTGGCTGGCGGCTCCGGCGCTGGATGCTGAGCGGCGGTTCAAGACTGCGCAGTCCAAGCTGGGTTCAGCTGGCGACCTTCGCGCGTTTCTGGTCGAGCAGGAGCTGACGAGTCCCGCATGGGGCGAGGCGGTGGTGGTCTACATCACCGGGCACGGGGTGCGGGGCCCTTCCGGGCGTCACTACCTGACGTTCGGGGATACCTGCGACGACCGCCTTCTGGGCACGGCGTTTCCTACGAGTGAGCTGATCACGCAGATCCTGGACAGTGAAGCGGAACATATATTGGTGCTGGTCGACTCCTGCTTCGCCGGCAGCCTGGACAGTGAGCTGAGCAGAGTTCTGGAGGATCTGTCTGCCGCCCGCAGAGGTCTGAAGACTCTGGGTGTTGTCGCCACTGGCGATTTTCATCAGTCGCCCCGTGTGGGTGAGTTCACCGAGCTGCTCGGGAAGGTGCTGGCCAAGGCGAGTGACGAGTCGGCCGGGTTCACTGCTCCTCATCTGTCGTTCGAGGAGTGGGACGGGCTTCTGCGGGCCGTGGGTGACGAGAACCCGTGGCTGATCGAGGCGATATGGGTGTGGCCGCGTTCACGTCGCGACGTGCCGAGCCTGTGTTTGCCCAACCCTCGCTACGTGGCCCCAGAGCAGGTAGTGCAGGCGCCCCGGCAGCCGTTGGCTCTCTCTGTACCGGTCTTGGACCAGTTCTGGCTCAGCCGGGCCTCCGGTCGTACCGGTGACAGCGATCCGGGCTGGTACTTCAGCGGGCGTCAGACGCTGATGAAGCGGCTCGTGAACTTCGTTTCCGACGGCGAGGGTGTACTGGTCGTCACCGGCGCCGCAGGGTCGGGAAAGTCTGCGTTGCTGGCACGACTTGTCACTCTGAGCGACCCCCTTTTCGCCCTCGAATCCCGGTTCACGGATGTAGTGCACGGGATCCCTGAGGAGCTGCGCCCGGGGTTGGGGTCGGTGGATGCGGCAGTGGTCGCCCGGGGGAAATCGTCCCTGGAATTGATCGAGGACCTGCTGACCGCGTTCGGCAGGACGTCCCAGGATGCTCCTCCCCTGCAGGTGCTCCTGGAACACCTCCTCGAGGTCGGCACCGCCTTGGCGAGACCCGTCACTCTGGTTGTCGACGGCGTGGACGAGGCGCAGCAGCCTCTTTCGGGATTGTCGGATGTGATCCTCCCCTTGGCACGGCTGCGGAGGAAGGACGGCAGTCTGGCCGTCCGTCTGATGCTGGGCATGCGTAGCTCGGCGCAGGATGCCGGGGACGGGAAGCTGATCGATGTGGTGGCTGATCAGCTGCTCGATGCTCTGCATGGGCTCTTGCGGGCGGGCGGGGTGGAGCTGGGGGTTCCGTTGTCGCAGGTCCGCACAGACGGTGACGAGAGCGTGGAGGACATCACCGCGTACGTGCGGGCGTTGTTGCAGGCGCAGGAGAGCAGCCCCTATCACGGCCTCGACGGCGTGGCCGCTCAGACATCGGAGGTGATCGCGCGGGCGGTGTTCCCGTCGTTCCTCGACGCTCGGCTGGCCGCGGCACAGCTGCGGAGTGCTGCTGGGGTCCAGGACACGGGGGACCGTGAGTGGCGGGAGCGTCTGCAGCAGGGGACGCTGGCGTTGTTCAGGAGTGATCTGCGGCAGGTCGCTCTTGATACCTCGGTCGGGATCGGCGTGCTGTTGTCCGTGCTGCGCGCCACTGCGTTCGGGCAGGGGGCTGGGCTGCCGTGGGCGGACGTGTGGCCAGCGGTGGCGTCCGCGCTGCTGGGGTCGGACGCGTCTGCGCAGCCGGGGCTGGATGAGGTCATCAGAACGGTGCAGAACAGTCGTCTGGTGGGTTACCTCGCCTCCGGAGAAGAAGACGGACGGGTCACCTATCGGCCGGCTCACCAGCGGCTGGCTGAAGTCTTGCTGGAGTATCCGGGTGACCTTGCGTATGGGCCGGACCGGGATGCGTCTGACGGCTGGACCGCCGTGGTGGAGGGCTTCCCAGGGCCGGTGCAGGGTCACAGGGCGATCGCTGTGGTCTGCTCCGATCTCGCACGAGAGGCAGCCCCTGGGGTCCCGCATCCCTATGTGCGCCGCTATACGGTGGCCCACGCAGATGCCGGGGGCGTTCTGAATGACTCGATCATGCCGATCTCCCTGGCGGCTCGTGAGAGCTCGGGAACGGTGCGAGCTCGGCTGGGCATGCCTTTGCCTGTGGAGGACAGCACGCGGCGGGTGCTGTCGGCTGCGGGGTTGATCGAGCCTTACGTGGATGGGTCTGTCGACGTGGCTTCCCGACTGAGTTCTCTGCGGTTCCATCTGGCAACCGCCAGCGGCTCAGAGGCAGTTCTTTCTGGTCGCCCGCCTGAGGATGCCGCCGGCTTGGGGGCCGGCGACTGGATGACGCCGGTGGCGGTGCAGTGGCAGCCACGGGCCAACGTGATCGCATCGCCCGATTCTCATGTGTTCACCCTGTGCACAGTCGGGACGCCGGACGGCCGCAGCCTCATCGTTGCAGGCGTACGCGACGGAATCGCGGTGTGGGATGCAGCCAGCGGCAAGCAGGTGGTGCAGATCGACACAGGGCTGGTCAGGGACGTCTGCGTGATCAAAGCGGCCGGGGGCCGATCGTTCCTGGTGGCCGCCGGCGAGCAGGGGGCTGGGGTGTTCGACCCTGTATCAGGAAGGCGACTGGCAGCCTGGAGCGGCTCCGGCGCCCACCATGTTCACGTTCTGCGGGACGGCCGCGACCGGTGGCAGGTAGCCATCATGACCGCGCACGAGGCCGTTGTCTGGCATCCCTCGGATGATCACTACCGTGCAGTCGTCGGCCCTTCCGGCCGGAACGTGAATACGGCCGCGTGGCTGCGCAGCCCTGAAGGACACATGGTGCGGCTGCTGAGAGATCGTCCCGGTTTCCTACTGCACGACCCGCTTACCGGGGAGTCTTCGCAGGTGCCGCTGGAGTCCGCCGCGACCCTTCCGATGGCAGCGGCACCCGGTCCTGCCGGCTACGACCTGCTGGCGGTCGCACGCCAGAGCAAGGTGGAGCTGTTGGACCCCTTCACAGGAGAGAAGCAGTATCTTCCCGTGCGGGGAGGAAAGGCCGTGACGCTGACGTTGCCTGACGGCCGGCGCGCGCTGGGCCTGAAGAAGGGCCGCTCGCTCACGGTCTGGGACACGTCTGTCGTCAATCCGGCGGTGATAGCGAGCTTTGACTGCGAGCCCGGCTCTCAGGTCACCCTGGTCGCGCTGCAGGATGGCGCCTGGGGGCTGGCGGCCACCAGCGACGAGGGTGTCCTGCTGGTACGCGAGCGTAGAGAGGACGCTCAGGAGGAACCTCGCCCGACGGCCCCGGTTCCTGGGCGGCCGCGGTTGACGGCCGCTGTCACGGCGCAGGACGGGCGGCAGTGGGTGGCTGCGACGCACAGCGATGGCGTGCGTCTGACGGATCCTGTCAGCGGTCAGACTCTGGGGTTTCTGAAGTGTTCCTCGCCGGTGCAATGCCTGGAAGGGCTGCCTGACCTGGGCAACGGCCCTTCGGTGGCGGTTTCCCACAACGGCGGGCTGGTGCTGTGGCAGCCGCAGGCCGGGCACGCCCAGAACATCGCGGGAGCCCCTCTGGCGCCTATCGCCTGTCTGGCCGCCAGGCTCGCCAACGGTACGCCCGTGCTGTTTGTCGCCGGCCACGACGGCATAGGGGCCCTTGACCTCCTCAGCAGCACATGGACGTACTTCGAGCCGCCCGCGCGGGAACGCGTGAGCGAACTGGTGGCGTATCCGTCCCTGGCAGCCTGCACAAAGATCATCGGTGTGGCCAAGAGACGCATGGGCGCGTGGGATGCGCTCAGCGGATCGGCCATCACACAGATCGGGCTCCCTCTCAGTGCGGGGCGAGGCGCATGCGTGGTACCTGTCAAAGGCAGGGCACCCCTGGTGGCGGTGGGCGCCGGGCGAGAGGTGACGCTGTGGGACGTCCACGGCTGGAAGCCCGTCGGATGGATCGACACCCCGCTGACCACTGCGGTCGCGCCTGTCCAGCGAGACGATGGGGCATGGCTGCTGGCGACCGGCAACGGCACAGGGCTGCGGTTGTGGGATCCGCTGAGCGGAGGGCTGGTGCACTCCGTACTGACCGCCGCGCCGGTGACCGGCATCGCACAGACGACCGATCGCGGCAATCTGCTGCACATCAGCGGTCCGGCCGGGGAGGCGTCCCTTCGTTGGCATCTGGGCGACTGCCCCGTGTGAACGGGACGGCTGCAGCTCGGACGGATGCCAAGAAGTTTTCGTGCCGGAAGCAGCCGGGATCGTTGAGCGGCCGCCGTGCGTCCGTACCCACACCACCTGGGCCATGTGCCCGCTCAGCCATCTGGAACGAAGCAGCCGAGCGGGCGAGCAGTCGCTAGAGTCACTGCACGGACAGGTTGCGGGGCAGGTGGGTGTACAGGTGAGCGGGCCGATGACGGCAACGCGGCGGCTCGTGGTGGTCAGCGTCAGTGACTACGGGGACGACGACAGCGTCTTCGCCGAGAACATCGCCGCCCAGGTTTCCGTGGTGACCGGCTGGTTGTCGTCACCCACGCTGCCCGATGCCGGCCGGTTCGAGGTGTCGCAGCCTGAGAAGCTGGAGCAGGTGGACGATCTGCGCCGGTTCCTGCTGGAGCAGGATCTGGCGTCCGCTGGGTACGACGAGGCTCTGGTCGTCTATGTCACCGGGCACGGGGTGACGAGCACAGCCGGCCACCATTACCTGACCTTCGCCCGGACCGAACCCGGGCGGCTGCTCGGCACCGCCTTCCCGACCCGGGAGCTGGTCTCCGCCGTTTTGGACAGCGAGGCCGAGCACATCCTGGTTCTGGTGGACTCCTGCTTCGCCGGCACGCTGGGGGCCGAGGTGGCTGCTGTCGTCAATGACCTGACGGCCGCGCGCCGTGGGCTGCCGACGCTCGCGGTCATCACCAGCGGCGATGTGCATCAAATGCCCCATGTGGGCGAGTTCACCCGGCTGATCGCTCTGGGCCTTGCGAAGGCAGCGGGCGAGGAGGCCGGGTATGTGCGCTCCCACCTGTCGCTGGCGGAGTGGGAGCAGGTCCTGGCTCAGGTGAGTGCGGAACATCCGGAGCTGATCGAGCCGGTGTGGGTGTGGCCGCGTTCGCGTAAGTCGGTCGCCAGTGCGTGTCTGCCCAATCCTGCCTTCCATGCGGTGGAGCCGGTTGTCGAAGCGGCTCGGCAGGAGGTGTCGTTGGCTCCCGAGGCGCTGCGGTACTGGGTGTCACGGTCCTCGGGACGGGTGAGCGAGGAAGACGCCGGCTGGTACTTCAGCGGTCGTGGCGTGTTGATGCGTGAGCTGATCGGTTTTGTGGTCGAGGGGGCGGGTGTTCTGGTCGTGACGGGCGCCGCCGGGTCGGGCAAGTCCGGCCTCCTGGCCCGGCTGGTCACTCTGAGCGATCCCGTGTTTCTGAACACTCCCGGCTTTGGTTCTGTCGTGCGCCAGGTGCCCGAGGATTTGTGTCCGCCTGCGGGTGCGGTCGACGTGGCGGTTCTGGCCCGGGCCAAGACGTCGCTGGCGCTGCTCGAGGATCTGCTGGAGGGCCTGGGCGTGGATCAGCGTTCTGGCGGCCTGCCTCCGTTGCAGATGCTGATGGATGTGCTGGTGCGGAAGTCGGCGGTCTGGGGGCGGCCTGTGACCCTGGCCGTCGACGGCCTGGATGAGGCGCAGCGACCGCTGGAATGCCTGGGCGATGTGATCGTGCCGCTGAGCCGGCTGCGCTTGGCTGACGGCACTGCGGCCGTGCGGCTGCTGCTCGGGTTGCGCAGCTCCGCGCCGGAGCATTCCGGTGCGTCTGTCGGGCTGAGGGATGAGCAGGCCGATCAGCTGCTGGACACTCTGGTCGACGCTTTGGGCGGATCGGACGGCCAGCAGCCGGTGGCCTGTCGGCTGGTGCGGACGGACCTCCCGGATAGTGTCACGGACATCGCGGCCTACGCCGCGGCGCTGCTGGCTGACGGGGATGCGTACCAGGATGCGCCGGCCGCCTTGCTGGAGACCTCGCGGCTGATCGCGGACGCGGTATGGCCTTCGTTTCTCGACGCCCGGCTCGCTGCGGCGCAGCTGCGCTCGTCGCGGGACGTGGAGGATCTGACGGACCCTGCTTGGCAGTCTCGGCTGGAATCGGGCACCGCCGCGCTGCTGCGGGCGGACCTTGAGCAGGTGGCCTGCGGCCATCAGACGCCCTCGTTTGTGCTGCTGGCGGTACTTCGGGCCGCTGCCTTCGGGCAGGGTGCGGGGTTGCCCTGGGCGGAAGTGTGGCCCGCTGCCGTACGCGGCGTGCTGGACGGGAATGTGCCGGACGGTGTCGGCCTGGACCAGGCCATTCGCCTTGTCCATGCCAGCCGGCTCGCCGGCTACCTGGCCCGTGGGGTCGAGGACGGCCGGGCGGTGTACCGTCCGGTTCACCAGCGGGTGGCTGAGGCGCTGCTGAACGAACCGGGGTCCTTGCTGGGTGACGTGCCGGAGGGCTCCGCGCGGCCTGCAGGGCTGGCTCATCCGCAGCGTACCCATCGCAGTATCGCCCGCAGGCTTGCAGGTCTCGCGCGGGAGGTGGCACCGCTGCCTGCTCACCCCTATGTGCAGCGGCATCTGTTGGCGCATGCCGATGCTGGTGGGGTGCTGGACGATGAGCATGTTCCTTTGGGCCTGCTGGTTCAGGAGTCTTCAAGGACATTGCGGGGGCGGCTGCGGCTGCCGTTGCCAGTGGAGGATATGAGCCGTCCCACGCTGGTGGCCGCGGCGTTGGTCGAGCCGTACCTCGATGACGGCATCGATGCCGAGTCACGGTTGTCGAGCATCGCTTTCCAGCGGACCGCGCTCAGTGACCGGGTGGATGACGAGTGGATGCTGCCGCTCGCCGAAGCCGACTATGCGGCGTTGGAGCCCACTTGGGCTGTCGCATGGTCGCGGTGGCAGGCGAACACGAATGTGCTGGCCTCGCCCCGGGGTGTGGTGCACGCGCTGTGCGCGTTTGTCGCGCCGGACGGGCGGGCCTTGGTGGCGGCGGCCGCCGGCTCGAGCGTGGGGGTGTGGGACGGTGTCACCGGTCAGCGGCTGGTCCATATCCGGGTCCCCAAGCTGCGGGATTTGGTGACGGTAAGGGGACAGGGAGGCCGGACGTTCCTGGCCTCTGCGGGCGGGGACGGCGCCGCCGTATGGGATCCGCTGTCCGGGCGCTGCCTCGCGGTGCTTCCCCGGACGGCACTCGCCGGAACGGTCAGAGCGGTTCGCGTGCTCCGGGATGGGGATGAGGAATGGCTTCTCGCTCTCCTGGCAGGTGACCGTATCCAGCTGTGGCGTCCGGCCCAGGACACCCTTCACGAGGTTCCCCTCCCCCACGCGGTCGCTCCCCGGCAGGCACGCGATTTCGTTACGGTCCGCGGCAACGGCAAGGACAGGCCATCTCTGCTCGCCTTCCCCGGGCCTGCGAACAAGCGCTACGTCGCTGTGTGCGATCCCGAGGATGCAACCGTCGCACCGCTGGAGATGCCCTACGGCTTCTCAGGTAGCTCACTGGTGTCGGTCCAGGGGCCCGGGGACCACGACGTGCTGGTGACGCAGCACGGATTCCGCCACGGAATGTACGTATGGGACCCCTACACCCGTCAGAGGGTCTCGAGGATCGGGGGCGTGGCTTCTGCGCTGTATTCCCTCGCTGGGGCTGATGGTCATCAGGTCCTGGGCATCCAGCGCAGCGGCACCCTGAGTATCCACGACCTCGGGGCACAGTCCGGCAGCTCAACGGTCTTCACCGTGCCCTACGCGAACGGGACGCTGCACGAGGTGGCCGCCGTTCCGGGTGGGCGCGGCCGGCAGTGGACGATCGTCACCGCGGGGCAGGACGGGATCCGCCTGGCTGTTCCGGCGTGGGCGAGCCGCGAGGCAGCACGCGCCGTCCAGCGACGCCGTGTGGAAAGCCCGACCGGCCGCATCTCAAGCCTCTGCGCACTCGAGGACGGAACCGGTTCGCTCATCGGTGTCCGCGACAAGAAGGCTGTGCTGCTGTCCGCCGCCGACCCGTCGTTCGTCCATGAACTGCCAATGCCCTATGTCCGGTCGGTCCGTACGTTCCCGGAGGATCACCATGTCATCGCCGTGGAAACTGGCGACGATCTGATCAGCTGGAACCTTCGTGCGGCGTGCCCCGGCGGCACGGTGTCTCAGCTGCCACGCGGGGCAGTGTGGTGCACTGCGGAGCTGCCCGGTCACCGTGGGCCTGGCTGGGTCATCGCCACCCCCTCCGGGCTGTCGTTGCACCGCCTGGACGGCGAAGTCGTCTGGCAGGTGTCAATGGCACCTGCCGATGTGCCGGGGACTCTGGGTGTGTGGCGCACGGGGCCAGGGCAGGCGGACGTGATCGTCGGTGGGCGGGCCGGCCGGATCGTCTTCTGGAACCTGGCAACGGGCGCCGTCATCCGTAGCGAACGGGCCGTCGGACGGGCTGTTCCCAGCAGCATGGTCTGTGTCCCCGTCTCCCGGCACGGGAGCAAGCTGCTGGCCGTGGCTACGGGATCGACGATCTCTTTGTGGGGTCAGGACGTGCGCGTCACGCTGGAATCACACGCTGCTGTCAATGCACTGGCCGTGGTCAAACTTCCCGGCAGGCCGCCGCTGCTCGCAGCCGGCACCGGAACGGGGGTGCAGTTGTGGGACCCACGCACACGCGAGAACGTCCACACAGTCCTGACGGCCGCCCCGGTGACGGACCTCGCCCACGTCCATGAGGGCAGCAGACGACCCCGGCTGTGGATCAGCGGACCAGCCGGGATCGCCGCTTTGTCCGCCAGCCGCCTGTGATCTGCGTTGAGAACGTCAGCCTCGCCGTCCAACTTCTGCCTGACGTTCTGGCTGTGCCGATCGACAAGCTCCCCTCACCGTGATGGCCCGCAGGAACAGGGGGCGCTGATGATCAGCGCCAAGACCAAATCTGATTCCGCAGGGAGTGCCACCCGTCTGCGGCGTCGTTGTCCAGGTATGGGTGGCTGCTCCTGCTCATGGGGCACGTTCGCCGTAACCTCGTGCTTCGAAGAGGAGACAGCGGTCGATGTCATCTACCGGAACGAATTCGGCTCCCTCAGGAACTGGGCCAGGTCGAAGAGTGGGGGCACGCCTCCAGGCATGCACGGGTGCACGGGCAAGTCAGCATGCATCGCCACGGTGAATCGGTGACCATCGCTGGACGCGTAGCCAGGGTATTCCGGGGAGACGTCACGAGGCTGGCGCTGCCTGCTTTGTCCATGTTGACGACGATGACACGCGGCGTAGCTGCGTCCAACCGGCCCCGGGAATGGGTGTTGTAGTAGGAGCAGCCGTTCTGCCCAGCAAAGCCAGCGGCCTCTTCACAGCGTGATGCCACGCGTGTCAGGGAAGTCGGGGGATGGGCTTGGGATGCTTCTGCGGGCAGGTGCCAGCGTCCACGGGTCTGGTGGCACCGCATGTCTTGCAGGTCCATTGCAGTGCCGGAGACAGCAGGGCTGTCTCGAGGGCGGGCAGGTTGTCAGGCGATGGAGCGTGTAGTTCCTGTGCTGCGGTGTGCCGTACGAGCAGATCTGGGTCGGCCAGGAGGTATCGGGCCTTGTGGTGCTGACGGCTATGGCTGAGTGCGGCGGCGGTGACACGTGCGGCTCCGGCCCTGACCAGTGGATCGTCTGTCGGCAGGGCCAGGCCCGGCCACCGGTGGGTGAGGAGGGCGGCGGTGTTCATGCGGTCGAACGCCGTGAGGTTAGGCAGTGCCGCGAGCGCGCGTTCTGCGAGGTCCGTTGGCGGAGTGACGGTGGCTGCAGTGAGCAGCAGGGCAAGGTACGTGAGCCAAGGGTTGCCGGTGTTGAGCGTATCGATGACGAGGTTGGAGTCGATCCTCTCAAGGTGGAGCTGGGGTGTGGGTGTGCGGGTGCTGGGCAGGTAGAGCAGCCCCCAGTCCGGGTTCTGAGGATCCTCGTCGCGCAGGCTGCGGAGTTGCGCGCCGGCCAGTGCACTATCCAGGCCGCTGGCCTCGGCGATCAGCCGGAAGGCGCTCTGCGTCAGGTCGGCGTGGTGTGTGACAGCGTCCGCGACGACCCTCATCGGCTGGGCCTTCATCCTGAGGGCGGAAGTGAGAGCGGCGGCCTCATTCAGGTGC
This sequence comes from Streptomyces sp. NBC_00094, assembly GCF_026343125.1. Classification (NCBI taxonomy): domain Bacteria; kingdom Bacillati; phylum Actinomycetota; class Actinomycetes; order Kitasatosporales; family Streptomycetaceae; genus Streptomyces; species Streptomyces sp. NBC_00094. The sequence goes on from NZ_JAPEMB010000002.1 coordinate 25,581, forward strand.
CAGGCCTGAGCTGGGGTGAGCTGCGTGGCGGTGGTGTTCAGCGCTGCCAGGAACTCGAAGGGAACAGCCATCTTCTTGTACGAGTCGCTGAAGGTGGCCAGGAAGTTCCCGGTCGCCTCGGTGAGGACGGCAGCAATCGCTCCGTGGTACCCGAGCCGGGGCAGTTCTGTTTCCAGCCACTCGAAGGTGTCTAGGGTGACGTGGTGGGTGGTTGCGATCAGGTGAGGCAGGATGCCGGGCCGTGCAGCCAGGACGTGCTCGACGGCGAAACGAGCGAGTGAGTCGGTTCCGGCGATCCCAGGTTCACGAACTGAGGTGATGGTTGCCGCGGCGGCAAGGCCGGCTTCGATGGTGTCGAGTTCGCTCTCGATGGGTTCGCTGCCCCGTCTGGTGGCCTGTCGCTGTGCCCGCAGGGCGGTGATGACGGCCTTCTGCTCGGGCCCCAGGGTTTCTGCGGTGTCGGTGAGCTGCTGGGTTTGGGTGGCGTCGAGGTCTTCATCCGCGAGACGGGCTGCGAGTTCGGCGCGCGGGGATCCTCCGGTGTAGAGGTGGAAGACGCCGTCGTCTTCGGCTGCCTCTGGGTGACTGGGCTGGAGTGTCTGGAGGCGGGCGAGCTGGGCGTCGCGGTATGTGTGGAGTGCGTTGTCGTCGAAGACAGTTCCGTCGGTGAGCGCGTCGTGCACCAAGTCGAGTGCTGTTCCGCCTGTGTGGAGCGCCTGCTGGATGAGGGCGTCTGCGGCATGTGGGGAGAGGCTTGCGGCGAGCCGGGCGGTTTCCCGGCGTTCGGGGTCTTCGAAGGTGGTCTGCATCCACCCGGTCATGTGATCCGGGTGGCGTGTGGCCCAGCGTGCATCGCCAATCTCGGCGAACAGGCGTGTGCGGGCTGTGAGGTTTCCCTGGTGCGTGTCGGTGATGAATACACCGGCAGTTGCGTCCCAGTACTCCAGGATGTGGCGTGCCATGGTCGCGGCCGTACCTGCCGGTTTGCCCCAGTGCTGTTGGAGGCGGGCGCTGACGGCCTGGTGGGCGTTATGCCAGGTTGCCGAGCCGGAGGGGTTGATGGCGTGTGCAATGTCGTCGAAGCAGTCGATCAGGATGTCGGCGGTCAGCTGGGGATCGGTATCGGGCAGGGTCTTTGAGGAGCGGCGCATCTCCCATCCACGGACACTGCTGTCGATTACTTCATTGAGAAGACGAGCCCGGTTGCCTGGCATGACGGCGTCCGGGCGTTCCGCGATGAGCAGCACCATCAGTGTGGCCAGAAGCGGCACGTTCCACAGGGCTGGTTCGGCGCGGCGGGAGCGTTCGACGCGGCTGCGGAGGGCTTCGCGCGGGTTGGGATGATCGGAAGGGTGGGCGGCTCGCTCTGCGACGGTGTCCAGGAGGCGGTCGAGAGTGCCGCTCAGGTCGTTGGGAGGGCGGAGCTCGTAGAGGGGAAGGCCGAGGCGGGCGGCCGCTTGCTGGGAGGAGTACCGGGAGGTGACGACCACGTCGCAGTCGGCGGGCAGCTGGCTGATCAAGGCGGCGACTGCTTCAACTACTGCGTCCTGACGCTCGTGGACTTCGTCGAGGGCGTCGAGAACGATGAGTGCTTCGCCTGCATCGATCTGTGAGACGAGTGCCTGTGCAAGCAGGGGGTTGGTGGTGCCCACGGCTGCGCGGACCAGGTCGGCGGGGTGGAGCAGGTAGGGGCCGGCCGAAGGCAGAAGCGGGACCAGGTCTTTCATCGGCAGCCACACGGGGACGGGGGCATGGGGGTGTCCGGCCCAGTGCGCGGTGAGGAGACGTGAGGCGACGGTTTTTCCCGAGCCGGGGGCTCCGACGAGGAAGAGACGGCCTTGGCGACGGACGGTATCGGCAAGCCTGCTGCGGCCGGGGCCTTGGCCGGGAGTCTTGGCTTGGAGGTGTCGAGTGGCTCCGGGGACGGTCATCGATGTCAGTCCGCGGCCGAGGTCGGCAAGCGGCAGGGTGTCCTGGTCGGCTGCCCACTTCTCCCGGTACTCGGTCAGTGCCTGGTCCCTGGCTTGGAGCCGGGCGGCTTGTGCGCCTGCCTCGTCTGCGATCAGGGGAAGCTTCGCGTCGGAAACCCAGGCGCGCCACTGTGTCACGTGGGATGCGGTGCGCTGCTCGGCCTGGCCTCACACCGCTGCCTTCATGGCGCGGAAGGCTGTCCGACCGTGTCCTGCCGGGACGACGGCCGCGTTCAGGCAGGCCGCGCCCAGGGCCTCGTCGGGGCCGTTGTCCCGGGCGTCCAAGGCGATCACCTTCGCCGCGGCCAGGAGCCGTTCCGTGCCGGCATGGTCCAGGCCGTGCGCGGCTGCCAGTTTACGCAGCGCGTCGAGCCGTTTGACGGCTGGTGCGGTCAGCGACGCGCCGCTCTGGTAGGTCGCGAGAGCCTGTGCAGTGCGGGCCAGCAGATCGTCGGTTCTGGTGACGACGAAGAGCAGTTCGTCGCCCTTGCGGCACTCTCCGGATTCGACAGCCCGGCACCACTGGTCGACGGTCGAGGTGAAGGCTGCCGGAGTGGGGGAAAGCTTGGCCTGCATGAATGCCGTCGTGCCGTCAGCAAGGTCAACAACGACATCGTCGACGTGAAGATCTGCTTCCATGCGCAGCTTCACGGGCATAGCGTCGGAGCGGAGCCATGGGACCGCCTCCCCCAACAACCCATAGACGGCGATGAGCGCCGCGATCCCAGACCGGTGACTGGCACCTGCCTCGTTGCTCGCTCCGCCGAGCGCACCCGGCCTGGCCGTGTCCATCTGTCACTCCTCAAAGGCTGTGCGTTCCCTTTGAGGGAGCCCCGATACGCCGTACGCACGATGCTAGGGCAGGGACGGGGCAGCTTGGTGAGTGTCTCGGAGGGGCATCGCGCGTGGGTGGGTCCGGGGCCTACGTCAGGGGCAGAACGGCGGGAAGAGCGGGATGGGCCTTGGACGCCTTCGTTGCTTCTGAGCTCGTCGAGTCGGGACAAGGCCCATCGGGCTGGGTTTGAGTGGGGGCTGTCACGCGGTCGGCTTTCCCGGCTGTTCGTCAGCAGGGATTCAGACGCCGAATCCAAGGTGGGCTACATAGCTGTACGCGCTGTGGTCTGATCCGAGGTCGTGAACGATCGACTGCCACAGGTCATCGAGTGCGGCGTAGTCGTTGCTGCTCCAGGCGTCCACGATGGCCGCCCATTGCCTCCGTACGTTGATGCGGCGCACGCGGAGCTCCCTGCGCCGGCTGGGCTCTACCTGTTCCTGGTCGACCGGGTGGATCTCGATGCGCGTGCCGCGGCCGTCATCCCAGAGGCGCCGCTTGTAGTACTCGGTCAGATGAGTGCGGCGGCATGTCCAGAACGCCCAGTCGATCTTCTTCAGGTTGGCCGGCCCAGGGCGCTGCTGTCCGCTCTTCCATCGGGCGATGGTCTGGTCTGTGGCGGTGATCCCGGCTCTGCGTAACCATTGATCGCCTCGGTTGTCCCAGGTGAGGTAGCACAGCCTGATCGCCAGTCCGCGCGAGGTGTTCACCGAGGGAAGCCGCCTGCCGGCCCGGTCGTCGAGCTGGCGTGCCAGTGCTTCACCGCCGGACATGCCGCGGGCTCCGTACAAGCCCCGCTCGCCCCAGCGTTCCTCCGGTGTGAGCGGCACTGAGCGGGAGTCGTCTCGCATCGTTTCCTCGGTGTCCTTTCAGTAGGCGGGTTGGCACAGACTTACCGTGAGGCGTGCGGCTCGACGGTTACATCAGGACAGTTCCTGGAGCGACGGCGGAGTCGGGCGACCTCGTCGGCGCTGGGCTTCGGCTGGGATGAGTCCGTCGAAAGCCGGTCTCCTGGGCCTGCTGGAGTAGTCGGCTTCGCTTTGGCCATAGCGCGGGCGCGGACTGTGGGTGGCTGGCTCGTCTATGTGACCTTGGGTTCAAAACCACTTGTGGGTTACGGGCGAAAGGCTGCGCTGGGGGTTCCATCTGGGACAGTTCTGCTGCTGCCTTGGCCGTCCTCCTGAGAGGCTTCGGGCTCGCCGCTTTGTCTGCCGGTAGTGAGCTGCCCTGACACTGCCAAGGCTCTGGTCAGCGACACACATATGATCGTCTGATCGTCGTCCGCTCGACGCGTACTGGGGTGGGGATTATGGGTGCCTGGGTGGAGCGCATGGCTGCGATTCCCGGCATTGCTTTCAGCGGCAGCCCGGGGGTGGTCCGCAAGATGCTGCCAGGCGCGAAGGATCGCCCGGACGAGAGGTACGGCGAGCCGATGTGGCCGACGGCAGCAGGAAGCACGTCTGCGACGCCGGCCAGTCGGCATGTGCCGTTCGAGGCGCGGGGCGGGGAGTTGGCCGCACGGGTCTGGGAAGCGTTGGAGCTTCCGGGTTCTGCGATGGACTATCACTTCGTTCTGCAGACTGCGGTTGACCGGTTCTGGTCGGAGCGCCGTTCCGATCCTGATGGCCTGCGGCTGGTTGAGGACTTCGCCCGGCTGGATCTGCAGCTGATGGAGGCTGCCCCGCAGGCAGTGTCCTTCGACTTCGAGGTTTCCGGCGGTGAAGCCACGTTCGTTCGGGTCTCGTCGGTGCCTCGTTTGGTAAGTCTCCTGGAACGTGAGGGGGCTTTCGGAGAGGCTCTCGCGCTGGCGCGGCGGCTTGCGCGGTTCAAGCAGGGTGAGGAGGCGGTGGCGCGGCTGTCGGAGAAGACGCGCGCGTTTGCCGCTGAGGCCGAAGGCGGACCGGTGTGAGTGGTGGGCTGGAGCAGGTGATCCCCGCTTCCTCGTTTTTGGAGGAGGCGTTTGTGCGGTGGGTGCTGACGCCGGCGGTCGATGCGGCGGTCGTGCCGCGGGTGCACAGCCAGTTTCCGATCAGCGTCGGTGAGCGTAACTATCGGCTGGACTACCTGATCGCTGGTGAGAGTCTGCGGCTTGCGGTCGAGCTGGACGGGTTTGCCTTTCACAGTGATCGGGCGGCGTTCACGTATGACCGGCTACGGCAGAACGACCTGGCGGCCAGCGGTCTGACTGTGCTGCGTTTCTCCTACGATGCGGTGCGCACGGATACAGCTCGCTGTGTTGCTCAGTTGCAGGCGCTGCTGATGCAGGATCCCTTGTTGGCGCCGTTGGTGACAGCTGTGCCGCGAGTCGAGGTACCCGATATGGCGGGTGATCCGATGCGAGCAGCCGATCCACCGCTTCGGGCCGAACTACTGCCGGGCGGGGAGTATTTCGCTGGTGCTCGTGCCCGGATGGACAGGTCGCCGTTGCGGGCGTGTCAGGACGAGGCGTTGGCGGCATTGGCGAACTACTACGCTTCCGGCGGTCGGCACGCGGTGGCGGTGATGGCGGTCGGGGCGGGCAAGACGGCGCTGGGTGTGGCGGCTGCGTTGTCGTTTACCAGGCGCAGGGCGTTGGTGGTGACGCCCGGATCGGTTATCCGGGGCACGTTTGCCAAGGCGCTCGATCCGGGGATGCCGGGCAATGCTCTGTATGGGCTTTCCGGTGGGCCGCTGCTGCCGGGTACGGCGCCGCCGGCCACGCTTGTCCTGGACGCGCAGGATGGTCAGATCAGTCAGGTCAGTAGGGAGCGGCTGCTGGCCGCTGATGTGCTGGTCACGAATTTCCATTCGCTCGGCAGCGGCAAGGCGGAGACGGATCTGTTGGCCAAGCTGCAGCCGGAGGACGTGGACTTCATCGTCGTCGACGAGGCTCACATCGCGGCCAGTGCCTCGTACCAGCGGCTGTTCGCGCACTTCCGGGATGCTCGGACGCTGCTGATGTCGGCGTGCTTCAAGCGGCTGGACGGCAAGCCGATCGATGCCGCTGTGGTCTACCGCTACCGTCTGGTGGATTCCGTCGCGGACGGCTCGGCGAAGAATCTGCGGGTACATCGGTTCGCGCCTGATGTGACGTCGACCTTGTACGAGGCGGTGTGGCCGGACGGCCGGCGTGAGCAGATCGTGGGCCGGGACGCGCTGCTGGAGGCGCTGGGTGACGAGCGGAAGATGGCTCGGATCACTGCACAGTCCGAGGCTCCGATCCGGCAGGTGATGGCCGTGACCCGGGCGTGTCTGGACGCTCAGGCCAAGCTGCTGGCACCTATCAAGCCCCGGGTGCTTTTCTCGGCGATGGGGCAGGCTCACGCGGAGCAGATCGCGCGGATCGCCGAGGAGTGTGGCATCCCGTGCGCCACGCTGCACCACAGCATGCCGTCTGGGGCGATTGCCTCCACGAGGCGGCGCTTCGAGTCGGATGCGGGAGATCTTCAGGGCATCGTGCAGCTGCGGATGCTCGGGCAGGGCTACGACTTCCCGCCGGTCACCGTGGTTGTTCCGATCCGCCCATACGGCAGTTTCGGGGAGTTCTACCAGTTCATCGGCCGCGGCGTCCGTGTTCTGCGGCATCCCGGGGTTGCTGCGGAGCAGCAGTACCTGGATGTGGTCTGTCATGCCGAGCTGGGCCTGGAAGAGCATCTGGAGGCCATGTGCGCGGACAACGATATGGACCCCGATCTGCTGCTCTCAACCACCCCGATCGATGCTTCCGCCGTGGAGGAGCTCCTCGCTGGTGACGGTGATGACCCGGGGGTGGCCGGGCCGGGAGGGGTGGACGCGTTCGTGCTGTATGAGCAGGGGCGTGTCGAGCAGCGTGTCGTGCACGATGTGGATCGGGTGGAGGCGCGACGTGCTGAGCGGGAAATGCAGCTGATGGCCCAGCGCTATGCCGCCTACGTGCAGGGCACGGCGACGCCTGTGCCGTTCGAGCAGTTCGTCGGGTACATGAGGAGGCTGTCCGGTGGCCAGTGACACGACGGCGCGCTGGTGGCGGTCTGCGTTGGAATGCAGCCCCGATGCGGCGCTTGGGTTGGAGGCCGCTGTCGGGCAGCAGCAGCGGTTCACTGACCTCGACGCGATGGTTGGCCGGTTGCTATCCCTCGCGCTCAGCGGCCGACCATTGGTGACGGTTACGCCTGGCAGTGCTCAGTCGTCGGACAGCGTCGAGGTCGCAGTCCTCACAGCTCAGGAGCGGGCTTGGTGTGGCGAGGCGTTCAGGGTGCAGGAGCAGCAGCGGCGTGGCGCCTGGTTCGTTCCGCAGAAGATGTCCCTGAAGGCGGGAGTGGTCAATCTGTCGCATCTGCTGCGCGCACGCCCCGCCTACGCGGTGACCCTGGCAGGGGATGACACTGCCCGTCTCAATGTGGTGGAGGGGGCGGACGCGGTCTTGCTGTGGGCGTTGCTGGTGCCGTTGTTCGAGACGCTGCTGGAACCTGTGCGGGTGCGGGCGGCGGGTCCGGCGGGGACGCGTGAGGAGCAGCGGCAGCTGTGGTCTGCCGTTAAGGACCGGTATCGGTCGCTGGGCATCGACAGTGGTGCGCTGGAGGCGTTTCGGTTCGGTGGCGGGTGGCATCTGCTGGACCGGGCCGGTCAGCAGCAGGCGCGTCTGCGGCTGCTGGATGCCCTGGCTGCGGTTGATCCGGTTCAGCTGGCCGCGCGCCACCGCATGCTGATGCTGCAGGGTTTGATGTCCGCGTTCGCCAAGAAGGCCAAGACGGGCACCGCTCTGGCGCGCCGGGTGCTCACGCGGGCGCTGCAGCCGGTTGTCTCCGGCTACTTCGCCGGCGACTGGCTGGCGGTGCTGGACTATCTTCATGCCCCACCGCATCCGGACGAGGAAGTGATCATCGCGCTTCCTGAAACGCGTCTCTATGTGGGCATGTCGTCCCAGGCAGCCAACACGGCTGCTGAGGCGGGTATCCCCGAGAGCGAGCTCCATGCCATGCTCGCGGCCTTCATGGGCGGTGGGACGTCTCTTTCTCCTGTGGAGGAGCGCTCTGCGGCCTTGCGTGACTGGTGGGCCGCGTTCGACGAGGCACATGCCCTGCAGAAGCCGGGCATGGTGCCGTTGTGGGGGCTGGTCGACCAGGATCTTATGAGCGTGTCCCGCACCGTGCAGGGCTTCACGCCGCAGCTGTATGCACACCTACTGCCTGCGGAGATCCGTGAGAAGGTGAGCCGGCTGTGGGAGACGGTCACACTGCCGCGTCACCCTGGCAGCATCGTCAGCAATCCGAGGCCGCACTTGACGATGGCCGAGGCTCTCGGGCCTGCGGCTGAGTTCTGGCACGGTGTTGGCCTGACCGCATGGTTCTGCTGCGAAGGTCCCATGTCTCGCACCACACTGTCCGGGATCGAGCGCTACTACCAGCAGCCCTTGGCCGCCCTGCAGGCCGCCGGATACCCGGTCGACCCCGCACTCTTCGAGGAGCTGGGTGCTGCCGAGCAGCAGCTGGGGCCAGAGAAAGAGATCACTGACAGCCGGGGCAGTACCGTCGAGACCGACTACGGCACTCTCACCTTCACCACCAGCATGGGCCGTGGAGTACGCCGGGACGGGTTCGAGCAGGTACGGGACCTTATAACCCGCCACCGGCGTCAGTGGGCGCACAATCATCTCGATGCGTACGTTGAGCACCGCTGGCGCTGCGAGCTGGAGGAAGTCGCCCACCAGCATCACCGCCATGTCGCCGCCAAGGGTCGGCCACCCACCCTGATCCAGTTCGCCCGGTTCGCCACGCAAGCAGCCAACCGCTGGACGGGCGGAGACCTCGGCGCGCTCTACACGGTGATCGGCGAGCCGGCACCCTCACAGCAGGCCCGGCCCGCGCGTCTACTGGAGGGCGACGACGGCTACGACTTCGCCCGACGGATGTATCAGGAACTCGGCGGCGAGCCAGTTGTCCAAGACACTTTGGCGCACAAGCCCGAAGAGGCACGTCGGCAGTGGCAGCTGGATCGTCTGGCCACCGAAAGCCTTCGCTACCTGCAGCTCCAGGAGGCACTCGGACAGCCCCCGACGGCGAAGCAGTTCGGGGCACATCGGCTTGCCTGGCCGTGGCCCGGGGAGGAGGACGAGGGCTGGCCGATCCTCCAGCGCGTGCTGACGACACTCACGAGGGGTGCGGCTGTGTCTGGCCACTGCCCCGCCGTCGCAGTCCCCGCGGATTCTGTCCGGGCCCTGAACAGCCCCCCTCTCGCCAAGGGTGCCAACGCCTTCCTTCGGACGGAGGCGACGACCGTAGAACTCACCACGACCGGGGCACCTGTCGACGTGTCCGCAGTGCTCCTTTCCTGCGACGGAAAGGTCCGCAGCGACAGCGACCTCGTCTTCTACAACCATCCCAGCCATGATGGTGTGGCTGTCGGCGGCAGCACCGTCACCGCGGACCTGGAGCAGGTTCCCGGTGACGTCACGACGATTGCCGTCGTGGCCAGCATCGATCTCGAAGCGCAGCCTGCTGCCGTGTTCGACCAGCGCGCTACGTGGCGAGTCGATATCGCCCAGCCGTCCGGAACCCGGCTGTCCTTCACGCCGGCACCTTTCACCTCTGGTGAGACTGTCGTCGTCACGGTAGAGCTGTACCGCTACGACGGCGGGTGGAAGACACGCGCTGTCGGCCAGGGGTATGACACTGGCCTGGCAGGCCTCGCCATCGACTACGGCATCGACGTCGAGGACTGACCGTGGTGCACGACCTCGCCCGACTGCTTCATCGTCATTCACCGCTCGAGGAGGAGCAGTTGGCGCGGTGTGGGCTGGAGGCAGACGGCACGCCGAGCACACCTTGGTAGCGGCCCCGGCATGATCCTGACTCGGTCCCGGGGAGCACGGGCAGGGGCTGCCGTGCCCGGCGAGAGTGCCCCATCCTGGCGTACTGGGCGGGAAGGGGCAGCCGTGACTGCGTGGCCCTGGCATTGTCAGTCCGCTGTGCCAGAGTGCGCCTGTGAATCTTCAAGATGCTGCTGATCTCGGCACCACGCTGGCCGCGATAGCCACGGTCACTCTGGTGTGGTTCGGTCTGATTCAGCTACGGGCTCTCAAGAGGCAGGTCGAGTCGGCCCAGCAGTCAAGCGACGCTGCGGTGAGCGCGGCAGGGGCAGCTCATATGTCGGTCCGTGAGGCGGCGCGGGCCCGGATCGATGAGCAGGTCGCACGCGTAGTGGTACTGGCCGAGCGACCCAGATGGCCCCCCTTCATCACTCCTGATCTCGTTGCCGAGGAAAGGCATCGACTGTTTGAGTCGATGACATACCACGCCTCGGCCGAGGTGGGGCGTGAGGAGTTCGTCTTTCCTGAACGCTCCGATCAGCTGATGTGGTTCGAGGTACGCAGCGTGGTGACCAACGAAGGGCGGTCCACGGCAAGGGTCCGTATCGTCGGTGACGGCGAGTTCATCGCTGGTGCGTCTCCCCTGTTGCCCGATGGACGGGTCGAGGTTCCGCCGGTGGCGTCCGAGTGGCGCAGCGATCGCAGTTACCTGTTCCGGGAGCATGTTCTTCGCCCCGGGCAGTCCGCGATGTTCCGGTGGGCTGCCGCGCATACCGTGGCGGGCTGGACCGAGGACTCGGCTGATCGTGGGGCACCCCGTGCGGGTGTGAGCCTGGAAGTCTTCGACTCCGCCGCCCACGGCGTCATCGACACGGTCAAACTGGAAGTCCAGGCCCGGCCTCTCGTAGCGGTGCCCACGCGGTCGGGGCACTGCGTACTGGCTGACGGACCGTCCGAGGTGGATGTCGTTGTCTGGCCGGCTGAACGCCGGTACCTCGCCGAGGAGGCTTCCGCTTGAGCCAGCGTTGCCCACTTGTGTGATCTTGGCTTCCGCAGTGGCTGGCGTAGAGGCGCTGCTACGCGGCTGGTGGTCTCGCAGGAGCCAGCAGGTCTTGATGGCGGGCCAGCTGCAGTCGGCCCATCTGCTGCAGGCCGTGGAGCCGCGGCGGCGTGTCTACGGTGACTTCGTGGCCCGGGTCTCCCGGATGCGTTCCAGGCTGTATGGGGCATGAGACTACGGGCCTGGCGACGGATACGGCCGCTTGCTTCTCGTCCTGGAGGACGAGCAGTTCATCGGCATCCTAGGCGGCCTTGGTTGCTTCTGAGGGTGTTGAGCCGGGAACGCTGATCGGGCGGGCACCGGCCGGGGCGGTTTCAGCGGCGCACTTCGAGGGATGTGACTTCGAGGGTTGCGGGCAGTACGTGGGGAGGGAGAGGGCCGGCGAATTCGGTGGACACGCTGTTCCAAAGGTTGAGGTTGAATTCCATGGGCTGGTCAGGGATGGGGGTTGGGTCCCACAGATGTCGTTCGTGGACGACGGTGCCGTCGACGCGCCAGCGGATGCAGTCCGGTCCCCACTCGATTGCGTAGTCATGGAAGTTTTTTGAGGCGTCAAAGCCGAGGTCGACGAGCAGGGGGGTGCCTCGGTAGCCGTATTCAAGCTTCGTTCCGGGGGCCCCCGGGTTGTAGAAGACGTTGACGAGCATGCGGGTGGTGTCCCGGCCGAGGAACTCGATGTCGATCTCCTGACGCGGACCGTTGCGGTGCAGGAACAGTCCGGAGACCAGGCCTGAGCCGGAGGGCACGCGTAGCCGGGCAGCGAACGTGCCGTAGAGGTAGGAGCGGCGGGTGGCGATGGCCGCTGCGGTGAGGTTGCGGACCTTGCTCGGTTCATGCCGCAGGGTGAGTAGAGCTGGCCCTGGGTGATGCAGGGTGGTGTTTCCGGGGCGGAAGAGGGCCTGGTTGCCGGGGAAGGTGTCGTTCCGCAGGTACCAGTCGGTGTTGTCGAACGCTGGCATCGTCTCGGCGTGCCAGGCCGCGACTGTGAGGGGCTGTGGTGCGGCCAGGCTGTTGTCGTGGCTGATGGCAGTGGTCTCTTGGGCCGGTGTCAAAGGCAGGCGCATGAGCCCGGACCATGCGGGGTGTTCGATGATCCACGGGGAGGTGTCCCATGCCATGCGAGGCTGGGGACGTACCAGGGACTCGGGTGACCGGTGGCGCTGCGTGAGATGCCGTTGTCCTTGGTCGGGCGTTCGGGGCCAGGGGTGGGAGGGGTAGTCCTGGCCGAGGAAGCGGGCCAGTCGTTCCCAGGGATCCGGGTCGTCCGCGGCAAGGATCAGGTATCTGTCGCTGTTCAGGCTGGACAGCAGGCTGGCCCACGGACCGCGGATCTGGGCACGGGGTGCCGGTGCAGCCGAGGTCGTGACGATGAGGCGTGCCTTTGTGCTGGCTAGGACGCGTCCGACTTCGCTGGGGTGGAGTGAGCCGATGTTGACGTAGGCATCGAACAGCCGTCTTTGGCTCTTGCGCAGGAGTGCTTCCCTTTCCCTGGCGGGCAGGGAGGTGAGGTCGCTGATACAGCGCAGTCCAAGAACGGATAGCGCGGTGGCGGTCGCGGACAGGCCGCTTCCTGGTTCGCCGACGACGATGACGGGGTGCTTGAGAGGCTGGCGCCGGGGAAGCTGAGGCTTCTCCCGGCGGATCGCGCCTACCTTGGCCAGGACAGGCATGACCGAGTAGGAGTTGCTTGAGGCGATGCCGGGGCGCTGCTCGATGACGGGCCGGGGTGTCATCCGCACGGTGAGGTCGGGGAACTGCAGGTTGATCCACAGGTCGATGGGACCGTGCGCCGGCAGGCGGTCGACGAGCTTGCGGGCTGCCTCGCGGGACAGGACGTAGCCGGACAGCTGCCACAGGCCACTGGTGGGGGTCACGAGCGCGGGTGCGGCGCGTGACCGTCTGCGCTGTGCTGGGCGGGTCTCCTGGTAGGACAGGTACAGCAGGTCCACATCTCGTCCGCGGGTGTGCTCGGCGCGGAGTTCCTTCCATGCGCGTTCCAGCAGCGGCATGCACGCACGGGTGATGTATGCATCGTCTTCGAGGACGAGGACGTGCGGCGCGTCACCATCGGCGATGAGTTTCCAGACCTCGATGTGTGAGAGGGCGACCGCGATCTCCTGTGCTGTCATGGCGATGCGGGTAGCGTGTGCTGCCGCGTCGATGTCCAGGTGGGGATGGGGGTCGACCAGGAGCTGCTCGGCCAGGGTATAGGTGGGCTCGAGGAGTGCAGGCGGGGGCGGGCCCTGTAGGTGACGGGCGTCGATCGCCGCGAAGCGGCGCGTGAGGGTGCTGAGCGGGTTGCCGTGCTGGTCATGAAATCTGGCGAGCTCGCGGTTGACCATGGCCCAGCGTTCCTGTGCACGGTCGAGATTGATGACGTAGATGCGCCCGATGGTGGTGTGCGCGGTTTGGCGGGAGAACGCGCTGGTGGTACGACGCGCGGGCAGCCGTCGGGTGCGGTACTGGGTCTGCGCTCGCAGTGTGTGGCGCAGGCCTTTGAGGGATGCGAGGTTCATGGGGTGAAGGGTGCTTCCGTCGGGCTCTGGGAACTACGGGTGCCTGTCTATGGGAGGCAGGGGCAGCTAAGACTGCTGCCATAGTCGCCAGTTCCTTTCATCACTGCGGTAGCTCAGTGGCCATCGGCTGATGGCTACGTGATCCCAGTTGGAGAGGATCTCGACGTCGACGGGCTGCTTCTGTTGCTGTTTGTCGTAGGCGTACTGGGCCAGTGCGGCAGTGAGGTTTCCTGGGCCCGTCATGGACTGGATGTCGATTGGTCCGCCACCGTGGGAGAGGATCGCGCGGGTGCTTGCTTCCAGCGCGGCTTCGATGACAGGGTGATGGGCTGGCGCGATGATCGGGTTGTTGTTGATGTAGTGGATCCAGGTGTCTGGATCCACATCGGTAGTTGCCGCGTGGTGGGCGTCGACCATCGTGTCGGTCGCGGTGTCGTAGCACAGTGCCTGCACCCTGAGCCGGGAGTCACGAAAGAGGTGCTTCCAGTCGGCACCTTGGTAGGCGTCGTCGGCGTCCACGTAGAAGCCTCCGCGTTGCGCGAGGTAGCACAGCCGGAAGTAGTCGCTGCGCATCGCCGGATGCGGGCAGGCGTCGAAGGCTGCGACGTGCGCTGGTGTGTGAGCGGAGCGGATGAACGCACGGGCGGAGTCGTCCCCGTAAACCTTCCGCCGAAAGCCCTGGCGTTCGAGTGCCGACCAGCTCCTCATGCACTGCGCCACGTCGGCAGGAACACTGTGGGGGTCGTCCCAGAACTGGATGATCACCCGGGGCACGGGGGCAGTCGGCCATGCTCCGTCCGGTGCGGTCAGCGCGCGGGTGAGACTCCTGAGGTATGCGGACCTGAGCCGGTGATCGTCGATGATCTGTTGGATGGCGGGCTGGCCAGCCGCGGGCTGCTCGCTGTGGCCAGGCAGATCCCACGCAGAGGGAACGCTCATCGGCCCTCCTTCGTAACTCCCCAGGCTGTATCAGTCTCGGACCTTGCCACATGAGCTTAGTGATCTCCTGCAGAACGCCCAACGTCCCGCAGCCGGCCCGGGGGTGAGGCCAGCCGCAGGGCCGGTCGGGTGGGGCACCCGGCCTCGCTGTGGCGGCGCTGCGGGCGGCGAGTGCCTGTGTTTGGTGTCTCGGGTTCAGAGCCACTCGGGAAGTACGGCCGGAAGGCTGCACCAGGAACGCATCCGAGACAGTTCTACTGTTGCCCGGGACGACGACTTCCCGAGGCGCTTGTACCGGATGACTCCGGTGAGCGCCCAGGCGAGCTCGTCATCGCCTGCGAACTTTGCCAGATCGCGGAAGCTGCGGAGGCGGGTGATCGCTTCTGCGGGTGCCTGGTCCATGGTTTGCGCGGCTTGCAGGGCGGTCCATCGGCGCACGTGGTGGGTGGAGAGGACGGGGGCGTTGTCGTATGTCCATGAGAGCTGGGCGCGGAAGTAGGCCATCATTTTCGCCTCGCTGTCCTGGGGTGCTGTCGCCACTTCGTGCCAGGGAGCGAGGGGGCCGGCCAGTGTGTGGACTTCGTCTCTCTGGTGCACGGTGAAACTGAGCTCGTCCACGTGGGCTGGCAGGTAGGGGCGGATGAGGCCCAGGTGAGTGGGGAGCGCAGGTGTGGATTCTGTCCGGGCCTCCACCTTCCAGTGCCTCTCCCCTGGTGTGACGGCGATGTCCCGGTAGCTGGAGTTCTCCAGCATCACAGTGATCATCTGCTCAGGGGTGAGGCCCAGCGCCTCCCACAGGTCTTCGGTGGCGAAGTTGGTGAACCCGAGCTCGCCCATTGCCTGCCACAGCGCCAACTGGCAGGCGTGGATGCTTTCATAGCCCTGGAAGACACCGTCGATGACGTCGCGCCACACCACGGTGCGGGTGTTCTTCTTCCGCTCGATGACTACACCGGCGTCGCCGTAGTGGACCAGAGCATGGGCACGGCCGGTACGCAGGTCGTT
This sequence comes from Streptomyces sp. NBC_00094, assembly GCF_026343125.1. Taxonomy (NCBI): domain Bacteria; kingdom Bacillati; phylum Actinomycetota; class Actinomycetes; order Kitasatosporales; family Streptomycetaceae; genus Streptomyces; species Streptomyces sp. NBC_00094. Next base: position 40,669 of record NZ_JAPEMB010000002.1, read on the forward strand.
GTCCAGCCCGTCGAGGAGGCCGTGCAGGGCTGGTTCCTGCTGCGCTGCGGTGATGAGCTCGGTGGCGTTCTTGTGCCGCAGGTTCGTGTAGGCGGCCGATTTACGGCCGCAGGCCAACAGGAGGGCAGAGGCGATGACCTGGCCCGGTCCTTCGACCTGGGCCATCGCGATGCCGAGCAGAGCTCGGCCGGCCTGCCGGGAGTGAGTGGCGTGGTCGACGGCGTGGACTGCTTCCATCGATCCGTCGAAAAGCTCGTGGAGGGCCCGCTTGAAGTCGCCTTCGAAGAACGGTTCTTGTGCCAGCGTCCGCAAGACCTCGGGGTTGGAGCGGAACACGTCATAGGCGAGGCGCATGACCTCACGGAAGCGCTCCGGGTCGAAGATGCTCTGGGCCAGGGCCTGCCCGATGGCGAACATGACTCCAGAGCCGTCGACGCCTCGTGAGCCGGTGACGCCCTGAAGCTGGTCCCGGGCTGCTGCGTCAAGGGCCAGCAGATCGGGCACTTGATAGGTGCGCAGTGCGCGGGCCAGCAGGATCGTCTGGATCCGCGCGGTGTCCCGCTCGGCGGACAGAAGTTGCGCTCCGTCGGCCGTAGTGTTGGCTGTCTTGATGAGTTCTGCGGCACGGTCGTGGTGGCTTTGGGCCTGTGCCCCGTGTTTCTGTGCTTGCAGGGGGGTGGAGGCCAGCAGGGCGGCGAGGTAGGCGTCGATCATCGAGGTCAGCTCGGCAACCAGCTCACGCAGGGTGGTGAGCAGCACTTTCAGTGGGCGTCTGGCGTCGGTGTTGTGCACCATGGCACGCAGTTCCGTGAACTCGACGACGCGGGCCTTGAGGTCTGCCGCTCCATGCTCGGTGGCCTGTGCTGCTTCTGCTACTGCCGTGAAGAAGCCGCTGCACCATGTTGCGAGGCGCTTGAAGAGAGCAGCATGCAGGGTCTCGGGGACTCCGAGTGGGCCGTTGGACAGTGGGGTGACGGGCTGCGCCAGCAGCTTCCGCGCCTCAGCAGCAGCCTCACGGCGTGCACGGCCAGCCGTGTCGATCTCCCACGGCTGGGGACGGCGGCCGCAGTCGGGGCAGATGATTCCCCGGATCCGGCTGATGCCGCATTCGGAACAGCTGAATCTGCGAGAAGGACAGCTTGAAGGCGTACGAGGTCATGGAACGGATCACTTCTGTCTGTGCGGATGCGACGTGGTGGTTGCCGTCCACGCTGCATCGACGCTACCCCTGAGCACTGACATCGGTGAATCTGCTCGATCTGGGGCAGGGTGATACACAGGCGTCGAGCTCCCCCAGCCGGAAGTACCGGAAGGCGTAGGCGAGGGTGGGGAGGGCGGAGAGACGTTCGTCAAGGCGGTCGGGTTCATCGAACTGAGCATGAGAACCAGCGGGTCTTTCGGCAGGGTGGTCCAGCAGTCGAGCGTAGCCGCCACCGATACCCGGGGCGTCCATCCGGCGCTGCAGAGCGGTGAGCTCGTCCGGTGGTCTCATACGGCTTGATGATGCGGTCCGGCCGCAGGCTGTGCGCCTCGAGCTGAGTGACCCACCAGCTGGGCTGGCCTCCCCTGCGCCGGGTCGCCAGAGCGTCTCGGCCGACCGGTTCAACCTTCCCTCTGCGGGCCTCAGGCATTAACGAACGGGAACACCACACCCGTCATCAGCGGACAGGCAAAGCACTAAGCTGAACGACGCCGCACGCATCCGGGGGGATCTTGTGACCGATCCGATCAACATCGTGGCACCGGATGATTCCGGCTCCATGACCCAGCAGCGCTTCGAGTACCAGGCACACGCCGCGCTGCGGCCGATCCTTCAGATGCTTGGGGGAAGGGGCGTCAGGCATGTGACGTGTGAGCACATCGAGGACATCGTGGTGGCTTCGGCGGACCCTGAAGGTCTGGCCGCGCGCTGGGACTTCCAGCAGATCAAGACACGCGACGGTAACAAGTCGTGGACTCTGGCCGGGATCATCAAGGCCGAACCTCTGCGCAGTCTGTGGCGTACGCACCAGGCGCTCAAGGGTTTCGAGCTCACGTACCAACTCACGGTGGGACTGGAGGGGCAGCTTCAGAAGAGCGACGATGTCAAAGCCCTGGCCGGTGGTGCCGGTGGTAGTCGTGCAGCGGTGGTCCAGCAGGTCGGAAGCCACTTGAACGTTTCGGATCGTGCGTTGTTGGTCGAGTTTCTGAGCCTGGTTCGTATAGAGGAGTTGCCTAGGCGTGGTGAGCTCGAGCTACGAAACTGGAAGGCGCTGCAGGAGCTGGCAGCTGACCTGACTGGTGCTCAGGTCGATGCGTTGTACGAGCGGCTTCTGCAGCTCACGCACCGCGCTATGCAGGGTAGTGCCGGGCCGAACTGGCCCGCGTTGGTCGCGGTTCTCGATCCGACCGAACAGGTCCTCCGTAAGCGGATCACTCTCTCTCTTCTAGCCGGAGAGATCCGCCGGTCAGGACTGGGGGCCTTGTGCGCGCGGGTGGGCGTGGTGGACCTTCCTGGCCGTGCCGGGGGCGTCCGGAGCGCTGATCTGCCGCTGCAGGTTGGGGTGATCCCTGTGCTTGCTGACGACTTTCAGGACCGTGCTGTGCAAGGTCTCCTTCGCTCTGGGGCCACGGCCGACGGCCAGCAGGTATACAGCCACGTACTGGCAGGGATGGGTGGCACCGGTAAGAGTCAGGTCGCCGCCCATCATGCCGATTGGCTGTTGAGGCAGGGGAAGACGGATCTGGTGGTGTGGGTCAACGCCGCCAGTGTCGAGGGTATACGCGGGGCCTTCGGCAGGGCTGCAGCGATGGTCGGCGCCGTCGAAGCCGGCAACCTCGAAACCGCACCGACCGCGTTCGTGGAATGGCTCGGGACTGCCGGGTGCAGGTGGCTCATCGTCCTGGACGACCTCCGTGACCCACTGAACATGCGCGGCTTGTGGCCTCCCAAGCGTGAGGCCGGGCAGGTGGTGATTACCACCCGCCGGCGCGATCCTGGCCTTCGTTCCTCCATGCAGGACCTGATTGAGTTCGGTCCGTTCTCCCCTGACCAGTCGAGCGCCTATCTCAGTCGCCGGTTTGCCACGCATCGCCTGTCCGAGCCGCCTGAAGAAATCGCCGGCCTAGCAGAGGAACTCGGTCACCTACCGCTTGCGCTGGCTCAAGCGGCCTCGTATGTAGTCGACCTCTCGGACGCCGGGATGACTGTTGCCCGGTACCGTGATCTGCTGAATCGACGGCTCCCTCTCACAGAGCTCTCTCCCGGTCCAGCTGCTCTCCCTGACGACCAGAGTGAAACCCTCGCCAGAGTGCTGGGCCTCTCGCTCAAGCGGGCCGACGAAGTCACCAGCGGCCTGGCAACGCCGATCCTGCAGCTTGCCAGCTTCCTGGACCCGTCCGGATTCCCAGCCAGCGTGCTCACAACCTGGCGCGCCATCACGTACTTCTCCGCTGCTCTCAATGATTCGGGGTCCTGGACCAAGCACGTGCGCGCAGACGACGTGGCCCAAGCAATGCGGACGCTAAGTCGCCTCAGCCTGGTGAACATCTCCCCTGTCCACGGCCATGCTGCGGGCCACCGTTCCGAGAACCTGGTGGCCGTCCACGCGCTCACCCAGCACGCGGCCTACGACACGGTCCCGCAGGGATGGCACGGCGATCTGGGGCGCACTGTCGGCGGCGCGCTCTCCGAGGTCTGGCCTGAGGACAATTACGACGGCGACATCACCAGGGCACTGCTGACCAGTGCCTTCAGGTTGGAGTCAGCTGTGGGAGAGGAGGATCTGTGGGATCCCGACTATGATCCACAGTTCCTGCTCAAGGCCAGCCGCAGCCTTGGCGAGAGCGGCCAGGTCAGCGACGCCATCGCTCGCTTCGGCGAGCTCGCAACCACAGCAGCCCACCGGTTCGACCCTGAGGACACGTACACCCTGAGTGCGCGACATGGACACGCATTCTGGCGCTGCGAGGCTGGCGACCCAGCCGGAGCAGCGAAGGAGTTCGCGGAGCTGGCCGCGGTGCGTATGCGCGTCCTCGGCCCCGACCACGTCCAGACTCTCGTCACCCGTGCGAACCACGCCCGATGCCTGGGCGAGGCAGGAGACGTCGCGGAGGCCGTCCGGCTTCTGGAGGAGCTCCTCGAGCACCAAATCCGGGTTCTCGGCCCCGACCACCGCGAGGTCCTGATTGTCCGCAACAACCTGGCCAGCTGGGAGGAGGATCCGCTCGAAGCGCTGGAGCAGCACCAAGCTCTACTGGGCGACGAGATCCGGGTCCTGGGTTCTGACCACCCACACATCCTCACCACACGCGAAAACATCCTCTATCTGACGCGCGAAACCGGCAGCGAAGACGAGATCGACGGAGCATTCGAGGCGCTCCTGGAGGACCAGACCCGGATCCTCGGGCCCGACCACCCCGAGATCCTCGGCACGAGAAGCGACTTGGCCCACCACCGCGGCAATATCGAAGCCGCAGCCGAGTACATGCGCGGCCTACTCACACACCGCTCCGGTGCCCTGGGGCCCGACCATCCACGTACACTCACGGCCCGTCATAAGCTCATTGGGTTGCAGGCGCCACTCTCGCCCGTCAACGAGCAAGTGGCAGCCCGCGAGGCACTGTTCTGGGACATGGAGCGCGTGTTCGGGTCTGACCACCGGAACACCCTCATCACTCGCCGCGAGCTGGCGTTCTCACGTCACCTTGCGGGTGACACAGAACGAGCCGTCGCCGAGTTGGAACAACTCCTCACCGACCTCGAACGGTTGTTGCACACCGACGTGTACTTCAGCGTGTATCTCCTGCTGAAGGACATTCAGCAGGAGGGTTGATTCGTGATGGACTTCCAGAAGTGCCACTCGAGCCAAGCTTCCGGACGAGATCCAGGCAGCGGCGGGCGCCCTGGTCAGGCGGGCGCGGACGTCACGGCGACACACTCTCCGAGTGACACCGACGTCACAACACGTGGCTCGCTCTCCCACTGAGGGCCCGAACGCTGCGCCAAGCGGAGCAGCGCGCCCGCCACTGGCGCTTTGGACCCGCGGCGGCATCGCTCTCATCAGCGCCATAACCATGAGAATCGCCCCGCTAGGGGTTGTAGTCTCGACCATCCTTCGACATCCACACCTACCGGCACGAGAGCAACATCGGCCCTGCGGACGGGCCCCGCTTGGATGGGTAGAGTTTGGGATCAACAGTCGGCCTGGCCGAACTGCCGGCGCGGCGGCTACCCCGATCCCCATGCGCGTGGTGCCGCCGTCCGACGGATGGCGGCACCCGGCCGGGGAGGAACTGCTGCCTGACGAGACAGCCGAGGCCAGGTCCCAACTGGAACTTCGCTATCGGCCATCCGCACTGTGGCCCAGCGAATAGCAACGCGACACGGCTGGACCGCGGTCACCCAGGGCATCTCCCTGGGAAGATCTGGACCGGCACGTCACCAGGCCACACAAATCTCATTTTGGCATGACCACGCCAGAGCTTTCGATCCGCGCACCCTCTCAACGAAAGAATTTACCGATGAAGTTGCAACACCTCGCATTAGATCTAACGCATGCCTGGTCGACAGCATGATCAAGTTGACCTTAGATGGATACCCCCAGCTCAGAGGACTCTTAAATTCTTCCCCATGGATCTGCAACATCCCAGGTAAACGAGCCTGCGACGTTGTAACTAGATAGGTAACTGACACTCGACCGCGTCTTCGCGTTCGACGAGTTCGGGCCGCTCGGCATCCGCCCCACTGGCGGCTCGGGCTGGGCTCCTGCCGGTCACCCCGAGCGGCACCCCGCGACCTACCACCGCACCCACGGCGTCCGTTACTTCCACGGCTGCTACTCGATCGGCGACGACACACTCTGGGGCGTCAACCGCCGCAGGAAGGGCGCCGCAAACACCCTGACCGCCCTCCGCTCGATCCGCGCGGCCCGCCCGGACGGCGCACCGATCTACGTCATCCTGGACAACCTCTCCGCCCACAAGGGCGAGACCATCCGGCGCTGGGCGAAGAAGAACCGCGTCGAGCTGTGCTTCACCCCGACCTACGCGTCCTGGGCCAACCCGATCGAGGCCCACTTCGGACCATTGCGGCAGTTCACCGTCGCCAACTCCCACCACCGCAACCACACCGTCCAGACCCGGGCCCTGCACGCCTATTTACGCTGACGGAACACCAACGCCCGCCACCCCGATGTCCTGGCCGCGCAACGCAGGGAACGCGCCTGCATCCGCAGCGAGAAGGGCATCCGCTGGGGCGGACGCCCACTGATCCGAGCTGCTTGATCGTGGTGGTGGATCCGACCGGGACCAGTACCGTGCGGACATGGCAGGCAAGCGGCAGCCGTACTGGCGCACCATCGGGACCCCGACGACTCTCGTGCTCTACCGAACCGTCGGCAGATGGCGGTATGCGATCTACTTCACCGAACCGTCGGGCGTCGCCGATGGCGCTCTCAACGATCCCGTGTCCTCGTCCGAGCCCGGTATCGCGCAGGCTGCCTGCCGCCAGAAGGCCGAAGAACTCACGCACAGAGGCCTGGAGGTCCTCTGGCGCGAATCCGATCAACCGGACGGGTGGACCGGCACCATCACCAGCGTCGGCCCACGTCCACCTGTCTAACCGAATCAGCGCGTCATTCAACCTGGCGAACCTTCGCGGTCAGAGCACTAGAAGATGTCCTGGCCAGGTGCGCAGCCGGGTTTGCTGGACAGCTCCCCAGCGGGGTCGCACCACCATGTCCAGCCTCATGACCCCTCACTGAGACTCACCAGTCCTCACCGTGGTGCGATGGTGCCTATCGGTGCCTGGCTCGGCTAACCTGGCGATGGACACCTTGTCCATGGCCGCCTCGCGGTGGTGGAAATGACGAAGGCCCGGAACCGGTTGCCGCCAGTCCCAGGCCGTCGCCTCAAGGTGTGACTACGAAGCCCGGCCGACTGATTCGCGGCCGGGCTCAGTCATGAGCCGACCATCTCGTCCGGTCCTCGTCCATCTCTAGCCCAGCCAGAGAGTCACCACCCTGTCGATGATCTCCGCGACCAGCAGCGGCGCCAGCCAGTCGATCACCGCCTGCCATGCGCGGCGCTTCTTCTGACCAGCCGGTGGCTGCTCGTTCTCGGGCATCATCTGCCCCTCCCAACACGGCCCGTTGGCCCTGGGCCCCAGGGCACCGCCCCTAGTTGGGACGGAGACTCGAGGACCGGTCTCAGGAGGAACGATCCCTAGCCTAGGCGAAGAACGGAACTTCGAAGGCACCCCCCACATGTTGTGTCGTCCCGTCAACAAGCGCTCTGTACCGTCCCGGAGGGCGTCTTACGGCTGTCGAGTTCTCGCTTCAGGCCGAGCGCGCCTCGTCCCGTCCAGGAAGGTCCGGGCGGGACGAGGCGCCTTGCACGCCGGTCTTAGCGGCCGATCATCTGGCGCAGGCCAAAGAGGCTGGCGCCGACGGCGGTGAGGCCGGTGAGTACGGCCGTGGGGAGGTTGGGGGTCGCCGCGTACGTCAGGAGACCGAAGCCCCCTCCGATGATCACGGAGAAGAGGAACACAACGGCGCCGTGCGTGGTCAGCATCGGCCCGGCGTGGGGCTCCTGCGCGTGAACCTGATCTCCGGATCCTGCGGTACCGTCGAATCCAGTGGTTGGGTGTGACATAGGCGTACCTGCCTTCTCGATGTTCGGTTCGTCCCGTGCACGAGGCACCCGCTACGACTGGTCGGGGAGTCCCGCCGCTGCGCCCACGCCGGCCAAAGCTCGGTGCAGCAGGGACTCCCCGTCGTCGTATCGGGAGTTCGCGTTCAACACGATACGCAGGGGGCGCAGACCTGCCCCAATCGGCAGGGCGAGGGTCGCCGAGGGCTTTCGGGCGGCAGAGTCGGGGGAAAGTCTCTGACCTGCGGAAACCATGCAATGACTGTGTGTGAACCTGGCTTGGTCGAACCCCAGGGTCAGACCGCCGGGCCCGACGAAGAAGTCCAGAAACTACGTCGATCTCGACCCGCTTCTCCTCATCAACCCGCGTGCATGTCCCTGGGAGTGGCTCAGGAGTTGCCCCGCTACTGGTCACCAGGTCGACAGTCAACGGACGTTCGGACGCGGCGCTTCTGGAAGACGTACATCCTCTTGAACTTGGGCTTCGCGAGCTCGGAGGCCTTGCGGACGATGCACATGTTCCTGACCTTGGAGCCCATCTCGAAGACGATGTCGTCGCCAACGTAGCCGTTCTTGACCAAGATCAAGGTGGGCTGATGTGCCCCTGCCGTTCCCGACGGACGACCCGGTTCATCTTCCTCCTTGTAGAAGTAGGACTTGCCGACCTTCTTCATCTCCGTGAAGAGCGCCTCGCCCTTGTTCCGCTGCACACCGACTCGATCTTCGGAACCGTGTGGAACGTCTTGGCCTCGTTCCGGCACATCAACTCGATCGACTCGACGAAGACGAACTGCCGGTCGTCTCGCCCCTGGCAGGTCCGTGGGCGTATGGCCGCGCCCCCTTGATCGACAGGTGGGCAAGGGAGCCAGCCGTCGGGTGCAAGGCGGTCAAGGGGGTGTCCCCCCTTCGACCCGAGCAGGCCGGCCGCCACCGGGCGGAGCTGACACTCGAGGTGCTGTCACACCGGGATCCGGGGTGGAGGTACGGGGGGCGCAGGTCAGCGCTCGTGACAGGTCGGCCGTGTGACAGGCGGCGTGACAGGGCTGGGTCATCGCAGGGCCACGACCAGAGCAATGGCGGCGATGAGGGCGGCGCTGGCACGCGGCAAGAAGAGTTGGGGCGGCCCGGCGGTACTGCTCCCAGAGCGCATCTGGGCGCCGGGCCTCGCCCGCGCACGCCATATCGGCGCGGGCTGGAGCCGACCCTACGGCAGCAGCACGGACGTGGTCCCGGCATCCGCCGGACCGCCGCCAAGACGGCGCCGCCGGGCGAGGCGGGACGTCAAAAGCGCGGTTCCGGGGGCGGGGGCGGGTTCGGCGGCCCGGCCACCGGCAGCGGCGCGTTCGGCAGCGGTCATCGCTCGCCGGTCGCGGACGACCGGCTCGGGCAGGTCGGTCCGGCCGGGGCCGAGGGGACGGCGTGGTGCGGTGGTCACCGTCCAAGTCTCCCCGACACCCGTGCCCCGGCCTTTCGCAGGTTCGCCTCTTCGTACGGCTATGCGTACAAAGAGGTGTCGTCGCGCGGATCAGGCTTGCCCACGGGGCCTGACCAGGAGGAACGCTCTTGATCGCGAAAGTGGGGGTCCCACCTCCGGTCACACCTCCGGTGCAACCCCTAGTGCACCTCTGCAGACAACGGTGGGGACAACCTTCGGTGCAACCCTCCCGAGGTGGGCCCGGGAGGGCTTGCCCACCCCGGAACGGCTGCGCATCCGTACGGCCTCCGGCCCCCGTTGCCGGGGGCCGGCTCTACAGGTCGGCGAGGCCGAGGACGGCGGCGACGTACAGGGCGCCGAACGCGCAGGCGACCGTCAGGGGGATGCCGAGGCGGGGGTGGCGCCAGACGAGGTAGCCGGGCACGGCCAGGACGAGCAGGCCGACGGTGGGCAGGAGCAGCAGGACCAGGAGCGTGGTCGTGGACATGGAAGTCCCCCTCGAGGTGGGTGTGGGATGGCCGGTCGGTCGACGCGGCGATCCGCACTTTCAAGGAGGAAGGGGTTAGCCGCGCAACTCCCCGGCACCCAAAGCCCCGAGGGGACCTCATTCAATAGATCGCGTACCTCTGACCTGGTACTTCTCGCGGCCGGGCAAGCCTTAGGCGACCCTGGGCAAGCCTTGAATACGGCCATGCCATGGGCATGGGCAAGCCCCGCAAGGCGCCTGCCCGGGGGCGTCGGGGATGGTGTGTGGTCGGCTGGCGTGGGGTGATGCCGCCGGGTTTGGGTGGGTGGTCAGTTGAAGGTGATGTCCCAGTGGATGCCGCCGCTGCCCGAGGCACTCTGCCGCTACATCGGCGAGACCCCGGCCGACGTCTCCGCGTACGTCTCCGACCGCTGCCGTACGTCACGTCGATGACGTACGGCAGCAAGCACACCAGGGTGCAGGCCTTCAGTTGCAGGCGCGGGAACGCCGGCCTACGCCGAAGCCATCCCACCCATCCGTTCAGCGACCTGAGCAGACTTCTTCAGCGCAACCAGGCGCCGCCACGTGAACACCCAGACATCGAGGGCTTCGACGCCGCACGCACGAAGGAACGCGAGATAGCGGTCGTAGTCCGGCACCAAGGGCGTCCCTCGCAGCATGTCACTCACGGTGCTACGCCGAAGCACCCCGTTGCTGAGGCGCTCCAGGGTCCTGAGTGACGGCTCGCCTCCCCACACGTGAACCGCGTTCAGCACTTCCTGAAGCTCCGCAGGACTGCCGACACCGATGGGGTCCGGCTGGCCGAACTTCGGAACGTACGAAGGCTCACGCCGAAGCGATGGCCTCTCGTTCGGCGTTTTCAGGCCGTGGTGGGCAACCAGGTTGCGCAGCGAGTGCAGGTACTCACGCTCCTCAGCGTCGAGGAGAACAAAGTCCAGCAATCGATCAAGGTTGCGCCTGCTGGGAAGTCGTCGGCCGATGAAGTAGTTATCCAAGACCTCATGGGGGATCCCTTCCTCCCGAACCCGCCTGAAGGGGTCGCGGCCTGAATTGGCCTCCCGCTCGAAGACATCTTTCAGCTCTGCGGCGAACCTGATCCGATCTTCGATTACGCCCACGGCCATCCCCCCTTCTTCGCATTACGCCGGCGGCGGAGCGTGCGGGAGATGCCGTGGCCCAGCCGGAGCACTGCCTCAAGGGCAACCGCGGCGAGGATGGCTCCGATCACCTCCACAGGGTGGGTGAGGGACAGCCACACAAGGACGAGCAGTGCCAGGCTCCCGATAGTGGCGAGGCGGAACCCGAAGGTCTTGGGCTGCTCGACGGGCGCGTACACGCACCCGGGGGAGATAGGGACGACCGGCTGGAAAACCCAGCCGACCCCCAGAACATAGAAGGGGAACACGATCTGATGACCTTTCGTCGAATGGCTTCGATGCGCGAGATGCGCGGACTGCGCGCAGGCGGAGGCGTAGACGAGGGCTTCGCGGGCCCCTCACGCCTTCGGTGCAATCCCAATGATGTCGCCCCGGTATATCTGGTTCAACTGACCCCGAACCGGACTCCTCAGCTCCGAATGGACCGTCAGGAGCGTCGCTACCGAACGTTACTGATGGAACATTAGATTACAAAGCTGGTCAAATGGGAATCTAGGCTTCTGCACGAACGCTGACTCTCCGTCCAGAGCTGTCCGGGACTGTCCGGTGAGATGACCCCAACTCCGAGGGAACGTGCTGGTAGTTGCCGGGAAAGTGGTAGGGGTGTCCGGGACCGTCCGGCAGCGTCCGGTGCGATGACCTAGGTAAAGCGAACAGTGGAAACTCGGCGCTACGAGCTGCTTGTTCGAATGGCTTCGATGCGCACTCGTTGGAGACGTGTTTCGCGGCACGCTCCTTGTGACTGACGTCACTTCTTCGTACAGAAGCCCGTGCCTGACGGCACGGGCTTCTTGCTGTTCCAGACGACACTTCACCGCGGCAGTCGGGCCTCGGTTCGACAACGAGTGTTCCCACAGAGCACCAGGCGCGGGCACCGCCACCCGGTACCGCCCAGGCACCGGCAAGCGACCGGCGCGGGTGGCTGTCAGGCGCCGGCGGGTGGCGGTGCCTTTCCGGTGCCAGATGGCGGTCCGTGCAGACTGTCGCGACGAGCACGATGCGCGCCCGCTGAGCACCGATCCGACGACGAGCACCAGGACCACGAGCACCATCCCTGCCCTGCGGCTTCTGCCTGTCGAGCGGGCCGAGGACAGGGGACTCCTGGGCGATGAAGTCGACCACCAGGCGCAGGCTTCTCCGCGCGGCCGGCAGCGCCTCGGGCAGGGGCCTGGAGACATCTACGCGGGCGCGGTGGCCTGGCCGCCCGGGAGCCGGGTCTGCTTCGCCAGTGTCCGGCCGATCCTGTTCAGGCGGGCCAGGTCGGCGGCGGCGCGCTCCAGGCCAGCCGGGGCGGCGTCGAGGGCAAGGGCTTCTTCGTACTGGGCGAGGGCGCGGGCGGCGAGGTCGGCGGCGGCGGTGAGCCTGCGACCGGCTTCCTCGCGGCGCTGCTTCTCGGCCTCCTGGTCGTCGCCAGCCTTCCGGGCAGGGCGCGGGAGCGTGTAACCGAGCCGCTTGGCGGCGGCCGCGAGGGCGGCCGCGGTGACCTTCTTACCGCTCGCCTGCACATCGGTGACAACTTCGTGGGCCTTGGCCGTTCCGTTGTCCTGGGCGAGGGTCGGGGCGAGGGCTTTCGCGTGGGAGGCGGGCAGCGGACTGTCGGAAAATTCCGACAGTCCGGCGGCCATGACGGCCCGGATCCGCTTGCTGTCGGCGATCAGCTCGTAGACGTACTGGCGGTTGAGGTCGACCTCGGCTTTCGGCGTAGGCCTCGACGCTGGTGTACCCGCCAGCCTTGTAGAGGTCTCGGTCGAGCGCGATGTCGAGCGCCGCGCCCAGCTCGATGGTCAGGCGCACCCGCGCGGCTTTGGCGCTGCCCGCCGCCGTGCTCTTGGCGCGGTGCAGGGCGGCCGTTACGGCGGCCAGCTGTTCCTCCGGGGGGCCAGTGACGGCCTCGGGGTCGAGCGGCTGCGGGGCGAACGGGTCCGGGGCGATGTCGCCGGCAGCGAGGGCGGCGCGATTGGCGGCCTGGGCGACCTGGTCGCCAACCGCGACCCCGGCGGTGGCGTCGGTGATGGGGGCGGCCGGGCAGGAGCGGGGTGGCGTCGGCGGTACGCCCTGGCGCGGGCGATCTCCGCGTAGCGCGGGCCGTTCGCGGTCGTGGGCACCGCCTGGACGCAGGCGTGCAGGTACGCCGCTCCGCCGATCTTGGTCAGCTCCCCGCGCTCGGTCAGCCTGCCGGCGACGGTGATCGGGTCGACCGGCTCTCCTGCCTGGTGCAGGCCGCAGATGGCGCGGTGGATCGTGGCGTGGGCGGGCCGGTAGTACTCCTCCGCGAAGTACCGCCCGGACGCCCCCGTACTGCTCATCAGGGTGCCCAGCACGGCCCGCTCGGCCTCCTGGCTCTGCGGGGGCCGGGACCTGACCCCTCATCCGACGCCGCGTCCCACGGCCCCAACGTCGGCCGATCTCACAACGACACGTCCGTCCCCGGGAGCGATGATCGCGTCGCGCGCACCCCCTCGCCGGTCCGCCCCGCCGCGCCTGGCGAAGAGACCGGCGAGGCCGGGCGGCGAGGCTAGGGCACGACGTACGGCGCCCCGACGATCCAGCCGCCGCGGACCGGCTCCGGCCACTCCTCGTCGGTCAGCCGGACCTCGTCGTCCTCGGTGACGGTGCCGGGGGAGGCCACCCAGCAGTCCAGCGCGAAGGTGCCGTCGTACAGCCGGTGGATGTCGCGCAGGACGTCGTGGTTCCGCTCGCCCGTGTCCGGGTCGACCGTCGTCATGACGCAGCGGGACCGCAGCTTGAGGACGCCGATGACGGCGTCGCCGATGCGCAGGGTACGGCCGGGCCAGTCGCGTTCGGAGAGGCCGGGGACGCCGCCGATCACCAGGTTGGACCGGAGCCGGCGCGGGTCGTGGCCGAGGGCCTGGGCGGCCCCGTCGGTGATGACAGTCAGGTTGAGGACGTCGAACCTCTCCCGGCCGGCGTAGCGCACCGCCTCCGCGTCGGGGCCGGCCGCGCCGCGGATCAGTTCCGCGGCCTCCGGTCCGTCCCAGGGGTGCCCGTTCACCAGCACCCCGCCATCCTCGGCCGTGGTCGCCGACAGACCCAGCAGCCGGGAACGCACCCGTGCGGTCAGCAGGCCGCGGGAGTCCCGGACGTGGACGTGCCGGTCACCGGTCAGGCCGTTGTCGGTGAGTTCGACGCTCTTCAGCTGTTCCCCACGCATGGACTTGACGGGGAATCGCCAGATTTCTCGAAGGTGCACGTGATTCTCTTTCGGGTCCCGGACTGCGCTGTCGGATGGAGCGAACGAAGACAGCGCACCGGACCCTCCGCTTTCGAGGCGTGCGTGTCGTACGCGTCGCGCACGCGGTCATTCTGATGTCGGCCGGTGGCGTGATCCAGTAAGTCCCAGGTCACCCGTGGGCGTCTTCCTGCCATCTCGCGGCTGACCCACCTGAGGATCGGCCGGAAACGGGGTAGCTGTCGGACCGGGGCAGCTTCCTCCCACAGACCTCGCCCGTGAGCGCAGAGTCCCGGGAGGGCGCCCGTCCGTCCGCCGACGGGGGGCGAGGTCGTGCCAGAGGTCGCCGGCCTTGCAGACACCTGGTGGCGCGGCACCGACTCGCTGATCGCCGTCTACCGCGGCGAAGCCGAAATCATGGAATCACCGCGTTGCCAGACCGCCACCATCTACGCCGGACTGGACTCGTGGGGGCTCAGAGGACTCGACGACATCGGCACACCCTCGAAATAACCCCACGCCCCGGCAACCTGAAGTCCGCCCCGGAAAAGGGAACCAGAAAATGCACGTCATCTCACTCAGGGAACACCAGGTCCATCAGAAATCTGCCTTCCGTACATGGGTCGGATTCCCTGAAAGATCATCCGTGCCGCCGCAGGGGGCCCGGGGCACGATCGTGTCAGCGACCGGCTCGGGCAAGACGATCACGGCCGCCGCGTGCGCGCTGGAGTCCTTCGCGGGCGGCCGGATCCTTGTCACCGTCCCGACCCTGGACCTGCTCGTGCAGACCGCCCAGGCGTGGCGCCAGGTGGGCCACCGAGCCCCGATGGTCGCGGTGTGCTCGCTGGAGAACGACCCGGTGCTGAACTCGCTCGGGGTGCGCACCACCACCAACCCGATCCAGCTCTCGCTGTGGGCCGGGGCAGGGCCGGTCGTCGTGCTCGCCACGTACGCCTCCCTCGTGGACCGCGAGGATCCCGAGGACCCGACGGGGCAGCGGAAGGTTCGCGGGCCGCTGGAAGCCGCGCTCGCGGGCGGAGAGCGCCTGTACGGCCAGCGGATGGCCCCGTTCGACCTCGCGATCGTGGATGAGGCCCACGGCACCGCCGGTGATCTTGGGCGGCCGTGGGCGGCGATCCACGACAACCAGCGGATCCCGGCCGACTTCCGGCTCTACCTCACCGCAACCCCGCGGATCCTGGATGCGGCCCGGCCGTAGAACGGCGCGGAGGGCCAGGAGGTGGAGATCGCGAGCATGGCGGACGACCCGGAGGGTACGTACGGGGCGTGGCTCGCCGAGCTCGGACTAAGCGAGGCGATCGAGCGGGAGATCCTTGCCGGGTTCGAGATCGACGTCCTGGAGATCCGCGACCCCTCCCCCGTCCTCGGGGAGACGGAGGAAGCGCGGCGCGGCCGGCGCCTGGCGCTGCTGCAGACCGCACTTTTGGAGCACGCCGCCGCGTACAACCTGCGTACGGTCATGACCTTCCACCAGAAGGTCGAGGAAGCCGCCGCGTTCGCGGAGAAGCTCCCGGAGACCGCTGCCGAGCTGTACGTCAACGACGCATCCAACGACGACCTGGCCGCTGCGGGCCGGCTGCCGAAGTCGTCGATCGACGCGGCCTTCTACGAGCTGGAGGCCGGTCGCCATGTACCCCCGGACCGGGTGTGGTCGGCGTGGCTGTGCGGCGACCACCTCGTCGCCGAACGGCGCGACATCCTGCGCCAGTTCGCCAACGGCATCGACGCGGCCGGCCGACGGGTCCACCGCGCCTTCCTCGCCAGCGTGCGCGTGCTCGGTGAAGGCGTCGACATCACCGGCGAGCGGGGCGTGGAAGCCATCTGCTTCGCTGATACCCGCGGCTCGCAGGTGGAGATCGTCCAGAACATCGGCCGCGCACTCCGGCTCAACAAGGACGGCACCACGAAGATCGCGCGGATCATCGTGCCCGTGTTCCTGGAACCCGGCGAGGACCCCACCGACATGATCGCCTCCGCCAGCTACAAACCACTCGTAGCCGTCCTCCAGGGCCTGCGCGCCCACGACGAGCGTCTGGTCGAGCAGCTCGCTTCCCGGGCGCTCACGAGCGGGAAGCGCAAGGTTCACGTCCGGCGGGACGAGGACGGGCGGATCGTCGGGGCCGGCGGCGCGGGCGACGGCGAGGACCAGGAGGACGACGACACCCAGACCGTCGCCGAAGCGGCCCTGCTGCACTTCTCCAGCCCGCGCGGCGCCGCCACGATCGCCGCGTTCCTGCGCACCCGGGTCTACCGGCCCGAGTCCCTGGTCTGGCTGGAGGGCTACCAGGCCCTGCTGCGGTGGCGGAAGGAGAACGAGATCACCGGCGTCTACGCCGTGCCCTACGACGTCGAGGTCGAGGTCGGCGTCACCAAGGACTTCCCCCTCGGCCGGTGGGTGCACCAGCAGCGCAAGGCGCTGCGGGCCGGGGAGCTGGAGGAACGGCGCAAGACGCTGCTGGACGCCCCGGAGGCCGGGATACTCTGGGAACCCGGCGAGGAGGCATGGGAGACCAAGCTCGCCACGCTCCGCTCCTACCACCGCGCCACCGAACACCTCGCGCCCCGGCAACGCGGTGTGGGGCGAGGACGACGAGATGGTGCCCGTCGGGCAGCACATGGCCAACCTCCGCAGGAAGGGCGGTCTCGGGAAAGACGTGGAGCGGGCCGCCGAGCGCGCGGCGCAGCTGGCCGCGATCGACCCGGACTGGAACTGCTCGTAGCCGCTGGACTGGCAACGGCACTACCGCGCCCTCGCCGACCTGGTCGACACCGACGGCGCCCTGCCACACATCGCGCCGGGCGTCGTCTTCGACGGCGACGACGTCGGCAAGTGGCTCCATCAGCAGAAGCAGCCAGCCACCTGGCCGCGACTCCTGCCCGAGCAGCAGGAGCGACTGACCAAGCTCGGCGTGCAACCCCACCAGGCGCCCTCTCCCACCCCTGCGGCCAGTCGCGGGGCGAAAGGGGGTCGAGCAAGGCGCAGCAGGCGCTCCAGCGCGGCCTGGCGGCCCTGACACAGTGGGTAGAGCGGGAAGGCG